>CAKZUF010000006.1 GCA_937921685.1 uncultured archaeon | reverse complement strand
CAGGGACAGTAATCTGGCATCATTTTCATCACTCTTCACCACCTTGTTTGCGTCTCTAAAGACCCTTAACAGTCTCAAATCTCGTAAATAGAAGACCTTGACACCATGCTCAGTCAATGTCCTCAGCTCCGGGATTATCCTGAACGTCAGTGAATCTACATAGACTTCGCTTACCTGGAGGTTTAATAGTTCTAATAGGCTTCTAACCCTCCTAAACTCCTCCACCCCCTCATTCTTCAGCAGTACCGGGTGTGCCTTACCGTCTCTGAAGCCAACGTCGACGTAGGCTATTGTCTTCTCACCATCCCCTCTTGCCCGTTATGGCGGCCCTCCTCCCGAGACTTGGAGGTGCCGTGGGGTTTGTGGAGGGAGCATTTTCACATGCAGGGTCAGGTTAGGCTTGACTCTTTTTCTGAGACGTACGACGACCTATACATCCACCTACACCATCACCATGAAGACCGCCGCTTGAAGAAGAAGATAGAGGAGAGTTACCGAGCGGTGGCGGATTTCATCAGGCCTGAACATCTCCAATAGATTGAGGAGGGGACGGACTACTACCTCGAGATAATACCGCAGGATATTGTATCGAATATCTGAGAGAGGGGTTAGAGACGGCCATGAGGAGAATCTATTTCGGCGAGATAAAAAGATGGGCGATAAAAACATACATCTCATCGAGAAACAGCTCACTATTTACACAAAGTTTGAGCCCTATGAGCCTGAAGAGACTATAGGGTTTGAGGACTGAAGCCACACAGTTATAAACCCCTCAACACCAACACCTTTTTTATGAATCCAGGGAAGTGTGGTGTCAGAGATTGACGACGGTTTGGATGGAGGTGCTGACTCCAAAGCAGGCTCTCTTCTTCTGGCCCCTTGCCGAGTCGCTGGAGAGACGCGGCCTCAGTACACTCATTACTGCGAGGAGATATGAGCAGCTTGACTGGATCCTCCGACTCTTAGAGCTCGACGCACTGGTTCTAGGACGCTTCGGGGGTGAAAGCCTTATGGAGAAGCTGGAGTCCAGCACAGAGCGCCAAATGCTTCTCTTGAAGCATTTAAAAAACAAGAGGCCCGATGTGGCGATCTCGAGCGGCTCGGTGGAGATGGCGCGGATATGCTTCGGCCTCCAGATCCCACACCTCCTCGCGTCAGACTCTCCCCACTCCCCCGTCAACAGGATGTGTGTACCGATCTCCACCAAGATACTCACACCCTTCGTCATAAGGCATCGCGACTGGGCTGTGTGGGGTGCTAGACGCCACAGCATACTCAAGTATAGGGCATTAGACCCTGTTGCATGGATCAGGAGGTATAGCCGCCTAGAGGGTAAAGCCCCGGAGCCACCTGAGGATGAATATGCGCTTGTGAGGGTTCCAGAGTATAAAGCATCATATATTCTGGGGCGCGGAATGGCCGAGGTGTTGGATGTTGTGAAGCGGGTCTCCAAGCTCTATAGACGTGTCGTGGTGCTGTGCCGGTATAAGGGTGAAGCCCATCTACTCAGGGATAGGGTGCCGAGGAATGTCGTGCTTCTCTCTAGGCCGGTGCTCGCACTACCATACATAAGAAACGCATCCATTGTGCTCTCAGGAGGAGGGACCATTGCTCAGGAGTCGGCGCTACTCGGAAAGCCGACAGTTCTCTTTTACCCCGGCGAAACACCAGCCGTTCATAGATTCCTACAGTCTAAAGGGCTCCTAATCGTCCTCAGGCCCACAGACTACGGGAAGATTGGGAAGATCTCCGAGCACCTGACCAGCAGTAGGACTAGGAGAGAGATTGAGCGAAGGGCGGAAAAGCTGTATAGAACGCTAGAAGACCCAACAGCATTTATCGAAAAGGCTATACTATCTCTTCTCCAATAGTCTTCTAACCTCGTCCTCGGACTCGGAAACACTGGATATAAACTCCCTAATATCCCCCCTCAAGGCCCTGTAGATCTTCAGATAGCTCTCCCTACTGATCTCCCCTCTCTGAAGCTCACTGTAGCTCCTACTCAACATTTTTAACGTCTCGTTCACGCGACCCATGCCTTGCTGCAGATTCTTCATAACGCGGGCAGCCCATTCCTCTCCTTTTACCCCTCCCAGCGACTCAAGCAGCGAGTCATATCGTGACTTAAGCCTAGATATGCTGGGCTGAAGCTGGACATGTCTAATGTCTCTCTTACCTATGCTCGCGACGTTGTCCAGCTCTTCTAAAACGTCTCTGAGCTCCTTGAATTCGCGCATCAACTTCTGAGCTGTGACTTGGTCTAAAGACGGGCCGTGTTTTTGTTTTCTGACGCGTGCTGTGTGGCTGTAGGCTATGAAGCCGAGTACGCCTAGGAATAGAATTGCGAGAATAAGAGCCTGCGGTATGATTGGAGGAGTTCCCTGGGGGATTGTCTCAAACACAAGTTTTTCAGGCTTGTATGGTTTGGTCATAACGTCTTTGAACCGGGCGACGACGCGGCCTGCATTATCCTTGTATATCTCTGCGAAATAGTCGGTGGAGGCCGGGGATTGAGCTTTAGGGAGAATCACCTCGACGTTATAGTTTTCTATCGTCGCATTTAGTGGTAGAAATGTCTCTAACGAGACCACCCCCCCTGATAGCGTAGCGATGTCGGTGTCACGAATCCTTGCCTTGACATAGAACTCGTATCTCCACCCACTCTGGACCTCAAACCTGCTGGGATATATGTCGACCGTCACGGCGTCTCCGCGCGTCCTATAGTCTATTCTGCCCGAATAGTCCCCCACCTCGATGGCTTGAAGCCCAGATGCGAGGTTGAGAGAAAGAGAGGTTATGCTTCTGTAATCTTCGTTACGCACCTTCACCCATATTGTAACCATCATGGAGTCCAAGTCGTATACTATGGCGAGCTTTTCTGCAACTATCAGCTGGACAGCGGTCGAGGTGAAGCTGAAGGAGACTGTCTGGGGCTCCGGTGTAGCGGGCTTAGCGGCCGACTGGACCAGCGTTGTCCCGTTGAGCGTGAATCCGTTGGGAATTTTTTGGACTTGCGCTCCGCCGGGTAGCTGGATGAATAAGTTTGAGGAATAGTCTATCCCTGTGAAGAATGGTGTGGAGGGTGCTGTGATGGTGTATGAGTCTCCGCCCCGGCCCGCGACTAAGCCGCTGTAAACATGCCTTATGGTAACCTGCTCTGACTCGGCAACTAGTTTGTAGTAGGTATGACCGTCTTTTTCCCCTCGGCCGTAGAGTATAGCGCCATTAACATCGAGGTTCTTCAGATTAGGGTATATTGAGCCGGGTATTCCCAGCTCGAAGCTACTACCCGGGGGAACTTTTGCGAGACTATCCCAAACATACACGAGTCCATAGGGCGAGACAGAGACATATCGCTCCACTAAGACGCCTTCACCCTGGGCCCAGGTATCTGCTGGGAAAAGGGCTGAGAGGGCGGCAAAGGTGAGAATAATCGCGGGCAGACTATTCTTCATGTCGCGTCTCCTAAGACCCCTTATATACCGACTTAAAGAGGTTATCTACGCCGTGGCTAGAGTAATAGTCGCGCTGAAGCTTCAAGGCTTGGAAGCATCACCTGGGCTTCACACAGAACTCCGCAACAGGGCTAAAAGAATTTTATCCAACACACAGGGCCGCCTCGTAGATGTGCGGATTGGTAGAAGGCGCGTTGAGATTGACGTCTTAGCAAGTGACGTGGATTCGGTTGTCTCCGCTCTCGCAAAATGGGCCCCCATTGAGTATTTTAGGGAAATAGTAGAGCCACAAGCCGCCTCAGACGAAAAACTGGTAGAACACGCTGCCGAACTTTTCAATGACGAGAGGTACTGGGAGGCCCACGAGGCCCTCGAACAGGTCTGGCGGGGAAAGAAGGGTGCGGAGAGGGAGGTCCTGTACGGCTTAATTAAAATCGCCGCGGCATTTGTGCACGCTCAGAAGGGGGAGGCGTCAACCTATTTCAGACTACTCGAGGCCGCCCTAAAACATCTAAATCAATGGGAATATGGGGAGTATTACCGCATCAACATCGAGTTGCTGAGGAGGGAGGTCCAGTCGCTACTCTTGTCTGAGACTCCCAAGTTTATCAAGATGCCCATGTGACACCTTTTTAGCGACCGATACCCACTAGTTGACCGGTGAGGGCTCGGGTATACCGCGTTGACAGGGAGGCGCCAGACCCTGAAGCAATTAGCCATGCGGCCGAGGTCATTAGGATGGGGGGGCTCGTCGCGTTTCCAACAGAGACCGTATATGGCCTGGGCGCCGACGCCCTTAATCCGAGGGCGGTTGAAAAGGTTTTCAGGGCTAAGGGAAGACCCCCTGATAACCCGCTCATAATACACATTGCAAGTTACGATGACCTCTATTCGGTGGCTGAGGAGGTTGACTGGAGGGCCGAGAAGCTGGCCAAGCGATTCTGGCCAGGCCCGCTCACGCTAGTCGTAAAGAGGTCGCCTCGCGTGCCCGATGCCACAGTCGCAGGGCTTGACACTGCGGCAGTCAGGATGCCTCGCCATAATGTTGCCCTCAGGCTCATTGAGGCTTCAGGGAGACCTATAGCCGCGCCCAGTGCAAACAAGTCGGGGAAACCGAGCCCCACAGTGGCAGCACACGTCCTCCAAGACCTGGGGGACGAGATAGACCTGATACTGGACGCGGGGCCGACTGACATCGGTGTCGAGTCCACTGTTATTGACCTGACCTCTCAGAAGCCGGTTATACTTCGACCTGGCGGCGTCTCGCGGGAGGAGATAGAAGCAGTCATTGGGGAGGTTGAGGTCCATCCCTCAGCCCTGGGGCTGCTTCTCCACGGCGAGGAGACACCCCGCTCTCCAGGGATGAAATATAGACACTACGCTCCTACCGCCAAGCTAATAGTTGTCGAGGGTGAGCTTGAGGAGGTTCGCAGAGCCATTGCTCGACTTGCGGACCTGTTAATGTCTCGCGGAATCAGAGTCGGCGTCCTAGGAAGCGACGGATATAGCTATCGGGCAAATGTCGTCCGCGACATGGGGAGTAGGTCTAACCCCCTCGAGGCGGCGAGGCGGCTCTTCGTGTCCCTGAGAGAGATGGATGAAGAGGGGGTTGAGGTCATAGTTGCCGAGGGGTGGCTGGATGAGAGGGGAGTCGGGTTGGCTATCAAGAACAGGCTGAGAAAGGCCTCGGGTGGGGCTGTATTGAGGGCTGAGTGGCTGTTAAGGGCGCTGCAGGCCTCGCCTAGCAGTGTCTACATGGAGGTCATGGGGACGTGAAGAGGTGTCTGATTGGCTTAGAATGGTTTAAAGCCCGCCACAATGTTATAGCTGCCAAAAATGGTGAGTCTGTCGTCAATATCCGCGGGACTGCAGCCAACCAATAAGCTCTATCTAAACGACTCCTACCTCAAGACCGCTGAGACAACACTACTCCGATACGTCCCGGAGACGAGAAGGAGCGGATACTTTGTGACTACCGACACGATAATGCATCCTAAGGGCGGAGCCCAGCCCTCTGACACCGGCTCCATAGAGTCCGTGAACTTTAAAGCTGTAGTTAAGAAAGTGTTGGAGCACTCGGGCGTCGTGATACACTATGGCGACATCGTGGAGGGTGTGCCGAGGGAGGGCGAGAAAGTCTCCATGACTATAGCGTGGGAGTGGAGGTACAGAGTAATGAGGCTTCACACGGCTGGCCACATAGTAGACTACGCGGTGGTGCAGATACTAGGGGAGGACCTACTATCCTCGAGAGCATTCCACGGACCACCGGAAAGCTTCGTGGAATACATAGGCAGAGCCGGCGAAATCGACTCGGCCTCACTAGCGCAGATCTCAAACGATGTTGTCAAAGCCTCTAAGAGAGTGTATCCTGTCTTAGTCTCTAGGGGTGAGCTGCTTAAGACTGTCCGTGGTGCGCCTAACCTTGCAAGGCTTCCTGAGCTGGAGACGTACCGGGTAATCGTGATTGACGGAGTGAACGCGATACCCTGTGGAGGGACCCACGTGGCAAACACAGCCGAGGTCGGCGGCATATTGATTAGAGGAGTTGACAAGGTTGAGAATGGCTTCAAGGTAGTCTACGACGTCGCCGACTAACCCTTATGATGTAGCCACCCCTCCATGCGCTCCCAGCTCCACTCATAGCTGTGGGGTAGGGCATAGCCATAGACAATACAACCCCTCCAGACGGCATACTGAGGCTCAGGGCTCAAGACGACAGATGCATTCTCAATCCCCTTCTCCCGAAGCATGTGTTGGAGCTTTGTCTGAGAGTCGCATGCCACGCCTTTGAGGTTGGCAGGGGCTGTCCAGCAGAAGTTCCCACCCGAGAGTATGATCTGGCCGTAGAGGAGTGGCTGGAGCTCAACCGGGCACTTCTCCACCGCGCTGATTACGGTTTCTGCCATATCCATCATCCCGTAGAAGACCGTATCGCCAATCCTTATGTCGGAGGGCCGCGGCATCCCGCGCCTATAGTAGCTCTGAAACACCTCGTGACCTGGGTTAAAAACAATCTCACCAATGAGGAATCTGGTCCATGAATGGTCTCCCAAATCTATCCTAATCCTGGTCCCCTCGATGTGGTAGGTTCCTCGAACAGCCTCCTTGTTACTCCGCGCAAAACTAATGGCCCTATCCAAGTCCAGTGGTAGGAGGCCAAGCTTCTCCTTGACGCGTCTAACCACCTTCTCTTCCTTGGCAAGGTCTCCGTAGCCCGTGTCCTTCAAAATCTCAGCAGTTATCATGTTCGCTTCACTTCCACCCCTGTTCAAAGCGACTACCGCACCCCGAATCGGCGCCTTGGATATGGGTGCCACCTGAGTATTCCCATGCCCGCTCTCGACTACTACGCAGGAGGTCTGCTTATGCGCTATGGCGACGGCCAGTGGCTGGGGGATAAGCGTCGAGGAGTGGACCAGCCCCTCCTCAGCCATCTCGTCAAGATAGCTGAACAGCTTCTCATACATGTAGAGGGGGGCCACCGCGGAGAGGGATGCGACTACATAGTAGCCCTTAAAGCCGAACCCGCTGGGCCTGAACTCGCCCAGAGACTTCAGCAGCAGCTCCCTGATAACCTTCCAGCTTCTTTCATCTCCAGCGCCTATAATCCCATCACGCATCGGGTAAACCAGCCTACTCATCAGGTCTTGACCGCTGCCAAGGAATTGTGTCACCTCATCCCCCACTACAACTTCCCTACCCCCACCCAACAGCTCTGCAACCATGCTCTTCTCCGGGAAATACCCCCGATTCTCCATAAGGCGCGGTCTCTCGCCCAGACTTATCGGCCCATACTTGTAGTCGCTTGTGCCGAAATCGCAGCCGAAGACGAATCGACGCTTATAATCCTCCTCGAACAAGCCGATGAAGAGATGGAAAGGGGGAGTTGTTAAAGTTTAGCGAGGGACGTCGAAAAACGAAAAACCGTCTCAGGGCCTTAGAATGTCAGCTCCAGTTGCCGCTCAAGCCTCTGCCTCTGGGCGAGATACTCATCCTGCTTGAGCTCCCCAATCTTATATCTTGTCTCGAGCTTCTTGATCTCGTGTTGAATCTTCTCATGCTGCTTGACTAGGCCCTGACAGGCATCCAGCAACGACTGCAGGTCAGTTACGATCGTGGATATAGTGTCCTTGTCGAGGCCTACCTGCTCCCCATTACTCTTTACATTCTGGATCTTGCTGGCGAGGCTCTCGGTGAAGGCTGGGATATCAGCGAGCCTTATCTCCAAGGGGTTCTGGAGTATTGAGAGCTTCGGCCTCAGCCTTGTAAGCTCCTTGTCCAGCTCAATCTTCTGCCTAATATAGTCGCGGTCACTTATCTCATTAACCTCGTGCCTAATCTTTAGGGATTCAGATTTCTGCGTCAGCTCCTTTATCCTCTCGCTAATCCTATTCATGGTGTCAACACGCTTCTGGTCTAAGGTGCTGATCCTGGAGCGGTACTCATCGTACAGCTCTTTAAAGACTGTTATCGGGACCTCACCTGCCAGCAATAGGTCAATAAGCTTCAGGGACCAGGTGTGTAGCTTGGAGAGCTGCTCGACAAGCTTCCGCTCCTCGGCCACTTCCTCGGCAGCGGGAGCCTCTGGAACCTGCGGCGTCGGGGGCTGCACTACCTGCGGCGTGGCGGTAGTAGTCGCTGGTATAAGCTCTTCAGCCTGCTGCGGGGGGGATGGCTGCTGAAGCGGAGTCTCAAGGGCCAGCTCAGCCGGAAGCTCCTTACCACAGTTCATGCAATATTTCCCCCTCAGGGTCAACCTCTTGCAGTGCGGGCAGACGACCCTATTCAATAACGCCAATGCCGTTTACACCTTTTTATCACGCTCTTATAAAGTTTCATCACGGTTCAAAAAAGCACCACCCAAAGACATACGAGTGTATTTTTTAAAGTATCTGCCAGTATCCTGTCGGCGGGCATATATATCCTGCCACCCACATCAACAATTTGATGTCCGAGCTCTCTAATGCGCCATTACACAGGATTTTAAGGAAGGCGGGTGCAGCGCGGGTCAGTGAGGAGGCGGTTGAGGAGCTTCGGAAGATATTAGAGGATATAGGCATGAAGGTTGCATCCCAAGCTATCGAGCTTGCACAGCATGCAGGTCGGCGTACGGTGAAGAAGGAGGATGTGGAGAAGGCGGCGAAGATAGTCCTGAAATCGGCACTATAGATAAATTTTCCAAGAACACCTGTTTAAATGTGATGACATGTATAGGGTCATTTTGATTGCAGTTCCAGGTGCGGGAAAGTCCACAATATTGAAGAGGGTCTCTGAGAATGTGGAGGACTTATCCGTCGTGAATTTTGGGGATGTCATGTTTGAGGAGGCGCGCAGACTCGGGATGAGGAGTAGAGACGACATGAGAAGGCTCATGGACTCTGAGTCCTATATAAGGCTGCAGGAGAAGGCAGCCGAGAAAATAGGGGGAATTAGCGGTAGAGTCATCGTAGATACACATGCAGCTGTTAAAACTCCAAAGGGATATTACCCGGGACTACCTCCCAACGTGACGCAAAGGATAAGGCCGAGGGCTATAATATTTTTAGAGTTCAGGCCTGAGGACATTCTGGCGAGAAGGCTTAAGGACAACGTGGCAGGCGTCAGAAAAAGAGAGGGCGAGACGATAGAAGAGATTGAAGAACACCAGAAGATCAGCATAGCCTATGCAATCGCATCCTCTACCTACTCTTCAAGCTACTTCGTTAAATTCTCCTTCAGATACCCCGAGGCATACCCATTCCAGCATGTAGACGACGCCGCATCCAAGCTTATACACTATTTATCTTCCCTTGAGGAAGAAGATAGAGCCCAGTCACCTGAGGCCGTCAGGTAGTTTAAGAGTCCAGTCAGAAAGACTCTCAAACTCTGTTTTTCTCGCCGCAACTATGAAGACGGTGTGAGCCCTCGATATGTGGTGAGGTCGGGTCATCCCATGCCTCACCCTCCAAGGCCTTATAATTAACTCTCCACTGAAATATTCTAGAAATCCCCGCTCCCTGAGCTTCTCACTCGTCTTAACCAATTGCTCCACGGTTGGCACGATTGAGACGAACATGCCTCCGCCCCTGAGGGACTTCTTAGCTTGGTCTATGGCGTCCCAAGGCTGGGGGACGTCCGCTATGAATGCGTCCACACCCACTTCCTCCACGCCACTGTAGATATCACCTTTCTTCAACTCTAGGACGTGTGAGAGACCAAGCCTTTCAGCCATCTTCATAATGGCGGGGAAGTTCTCTCCGTCGATGTCGTAGCTGTATATCTTGCCGTTCGGCGCCACATATGCCGCGAGTAAGAGTGCCAGTACACCGCTTCCAGTCCCACCTTCAACTACCCGAGAACCTGGTCTAACACCTGAGAGGACTAGAATAAACCCGAAGTCTTTAGGATAGATGATCTGTGTCCTCCTAGGGAGTGATAACAAGTGCTCTAGGAGTAGCGGCCTGAATACAACCCCCCGTCTCCCTATGTTGCTCCGAATCTCGCCGCCCTCAGCCAGAGACACTATCTGGTCCGTCTCAAAATAGCCATCAGCTGTGTGGAAAAGCTGACCCTTCCTTAGAGTCAGAAAATATCTATGCCCCGTCTCCGTAACGATCAAGACTCTGTCACCGTGTGTGATTCGCGACTCCGACATCTCAGACATGCGCTGACGATGATAATTATTATCCCCTCTTTAAAACTTACCATTCGTCGGAGGCTGCTAGCCTTATATGCAGACGCCATATAACGATGATTAGGCGGCGATGAAGACTCAGAGTTACGAGGAATCTTGATGTATTCAAGGCATTTATCTGAGCCGCCCCCTGCAATGTTTAAATGCATGAAGTCGATTAGGTAAGGTAAGCCTTGGTGGCGTCTGTAAATGACACTTCTGAAGATAACCCAGTATGGCTTCTCAACCATAGGACTAGGCGTCGAATCATACTGGCTATTGGCGACGCGGGGAGAGTCAGCGCATCAGCTCTCAGGGCAAGCCTACAGATAAGCACTGGGAGCCTATACTATAATCTTAAACAGCTTGAACCATTCGTTGCTCAGGATAGCAAGCGCAACTACTATCTAACTGAGAAAGGGCTAGAAGTTTACAAGATGCTAAAAGCAGGTGACCCACTCCTTCTCGAGAATGTTAAGAATCCGCAAAGCTTTCTTGACCGCTTATTCACGACTGTTATCCATCCAAGCTGGATACTAGGCCCTGCGCTCGACAGAACCGTAATCGCCGTGATTCTAGGCTCTCTAAGCGCTCTTTTGAACATGGCCTTATACCTTAATGGGAAGATCTCCCTCATTGGCCTCCACGTCTATCACTGGAGAAACTTTGACCTAGCAGGCACCATACTAACCCTGCTAGGTACGATCGCCTTCATCTACATCTATCTGTCAGCCCTTACAGGCCTCTATGACGAATTAAGAAAAAGAAGGATAGTGGGAAAGCAGGAGGACAACACCCTAAAACATGTTAAGGGCTTCATACTCAGCGTCGTAACATTTAACAGGTCGGCTCTGAAGGGGTTAGCAGCAGTCTCTATAGGCATCCTGCCCATGTCGTTATACCCCTTCCTGCTCTTCATAGCGAAGGTGAGGGGCTGGGCGTGGTTCCACTCCCCCAGCAGCGTAGTCCCCACCTCGCTTGCAGCCAATATCGTTCTAGTGTCCTCGCAGTTCATCAGCTTTCTACTTTTAACAAGCTCCCTCTCACACCTCAGAAGTATAAGGTGGCATATCGCAGCCCTCATCTGCCTCTCTCTAATATACCTGTCAATTGTCCTCCAATACGTCATTCTGGGTGCCCTCACACCCCAAGGCTGAAGCTAATATAGTCCTCTTAGCTATCTCATGTGCGGTTTCCCATGCAACAGGTCGTGAGGATAAAGCTGACGTCGACGGACTTGGAGAAGCTCGAGTCGATATGCAGGGAGATTAAAGGCATTGTAGATAGGACCGGTGCGAAGATGCGTGGGCCTACGCCACTACCCACGCGTCGGCTGGTTCTGCCTGTGAGAAAATCCCCGTGCGGAGAAGGGACTAAGACATGGAGGAAGTGGGAGTTGAGAATGCACAGGCGGGTGATAGACCTTGTTATCAATGACCCTAGGGTTATGAGAGAGTTGATGAGGATACAAATACCTGAGGAAGTTTCGGTTGAGATGAGGCTTAGCACTTAGCTAGGCGGCTAGTTTTGTTATCTTTTTCACTACGCCTGCAGCAACAGTTATTCCCATGTCTCTTATAGCGAACCTCCCGAGCTGTGGGAAGTCGCTGTAGGCTTCCAAGGCTACTGGTCTAAGTGGCTGTAGTACAACTAGAGCCGCATCACCTGTCTTGAGGAACTGTGGGTTCTGTTCAACCACTTGGCCCGTTCTCGGGTCAATCTTCGCTTTAAGCTCTTTAAACTTGACTGCAACCTGTGCGGTGTGAATGTGCATTACCGGAGTATAGCCCACTGCCACAGCCGTCGGATGGTTTATCACGATTATCTGCGCCTCAAACTCCTCAGCCACTTTACACGGATTATCCACGTGGCTTGCTACCATGCCTCTAGCGAGCTGCGACTTATCTACACCCTTCAGGTTAAACCCTATGTTGTCTCCGGGCACAGCCTGCTGCAGGGGTGTGTGGTGCATCTCTATACTCTTTACCTCCGCCCTAATGTTGCCGGGCATGATAACTATCTGGTCTCCAGGCTTCAGGACGCCAGTTTCTACACGCCCGACTGGAACAGTGCCGACACCTTTAATTGAGTAGACCGCCTGGATGGGCAGCCTTAATGGCTTGTCAATCGGCTTGGCGGGCTCTTGGAACAGGTCTAGGGCCTCTAATAGTGTGGGGCCCGTATACCAGGGCATCTTGTCACTCCTGCTGACTAGGTTGTCGCCAGTCCACCCTGATACTGGTATGAACGGAATCTTAGAAGGGTCGATACCTATCTGTTTCATGAGCGAGGAGACGCCCTGCTTGACCTCTTCGTACCTCTCTTTCGACCAGTTGACAGATGCGTCGTCCATCTTGTTTACCAAGACGATGTACTGTCTTATGCCTAGCATGAATGAGAGGAATAAGTGCTCCTTGGTTTGGCCGCCTGTCGAGATTCCTACCTCATACTCGCCTTTCTTGGCTGAGACTACTAGGATGGCTGCGTCTGCCTGTGAGGCGCCCGTAATCATGTTCTTGACGAAGTCTCTATGCCCTGGGGCGTCGATGATTGTGAAGAAGTACTTCTTAGTCTCGAATTTCTGGAAGCTCAGCTGGATCGTCAGACCCCTCTCCCTCTCCTCTTTTATCTGGTCCATGATGAAGGCATAGACAAAGGTGTCTTTTCCCAGCCTCTTAGCCTCCTCTTCCAGCTGTTTCAGCTGTCTCTCGTCGACCGTCTTGTTAAGCACTAGGAAGTGACCCATAGTCGTCGATTTTCCATGGTCTACGTGTCCAATCACTATGAGATTGAGGTGTGGCTTCTGAGACAATTCAGACTCGATTAAAATTAATACTGCTCCTATTTAAGCCCACTCTGGCCTCCATAAGCAAGAAAATCACCTAGAGGCTAGGGCTACTCTCTCCTGCTCGTTTTTCTTTTTTATGGCGTAGCTCCTTACATCATTGCTTGCCGCAAGGATAAGTTCATTTGCCAAAGCCTCCTCCGTCGTAAGGGGGCTCCTGAAGGAAGAGATTCTAGCCGCCTCGGCCAGCCACCTAAGCGCGAGGTCTAGGCGCCTTTGGGGTGCGATATCCACTGCCTTGAAATACGTTATGCCCCCATAGGTCACGCGTGTTACGTCCTCGCGGGGGGCCGAGTTCTCTATCGCCCTTATAAGGACTTGGAGGGGGTTTTCCCGGGTCCTCAGTTGAACTATTCTGAGGGCGTTTAGCACGATCTGTAACCCTCTATACTTCTTCCCCCCATTTTTTCCAGGTCTCATGAACATGTTTGCCAGCCTCTCGACTATGTGGACATCAGCCTTGCCGAACCTTCTGTGCTCATGCCTTCCTCCCGAGTGAGGTATAAGGGTGGGTTTCAGGCATATGTAGGCCTTAAGCCCTGGGTCGTTGATGACAATGTTTTCAGTGCTCCACTCTTCGGGTATGCGCATCCGAGATCTATGGAGTTATCTCCAGAATTTTAACTATCCCTCGGCGCCGGCCCTCTCACCCCTTAGAGATCTGACTACGTAGTGAGTCCTCCAGGCTACGGTTATCGACGACAGAGCCGCTCCAAGGTATAGGGCTATGTTTAGGGAGGCAGGATAGAGGGGGGCTATGAAGGATGCCGCTGAGATGAGGATTATCCTCTCAGCCCTCTCAGCTATCCCCACACCTTTCAGCGAGACCCCTATACCCTCTGCCCTAGCCCTCGCGTAGCTTACGAGGAGGGATGTGACGCAGAATAGGAGCACCGCCGCGCCATCGACTATTCCTGAGAGCAGTATGCCGATGCATACTAGAGCCTCACCAGCTTTGTCAAACATAGAGTCTAGATAAGCGCCCAGCTTAGAGGTTCTGGATGAAAGGCGCGCGACCTCTCCGTCGATGGCATCAAAGAATCCTGAAATAAGCCATGATACCCCACCGTACACTGCGAAGAGGATTGAAGCACCTGTTAAGGCGTAGAAGACCGCAGAGACGATTGAGAGAGTGAAGGAGGCGTAGGTTAGAAGGAAAGGGGACACTCCCCGCTCCGCAAAAAATCTAATCAAGCCACCTGCCAGCCAGTTTACCAGCCTCCTCTGCAGCTCCCTCCTTGTCCGATGCTGCAATCAACCCCCCAGGCCCGAATAATCTGCAGCGAGATATTTTTAATTATAGGCAGTCTCTGTCCGATGTTTAGCGATGGAATGAAAGCACTCCAGCTACATGTTGACTACATAGAGTATGAACCTGTCAGGCGTGAGGGTGCCGTTTTTGAGGACATCCAGCCTACCACAACCAGCGTTAGGGATGCCGTCGTACTATTCACTAGTATAGAGGAGAAGGATGACGAGGAGGTTGCTGACGCCCTTTTGAAGGAGGTTGCGGAGTCCATGGAGAAGCTTGGGGCGGAAACTCTGGTCATATACCCATACGCTCACCTTAGCAATGCACTAGCCCCTCCCATGAAGGCGCTACACATGGTGAGGTACATGGAGAAGAAAGCATTGGGAATGGGACTAAAAGTCCATAGGGCTCCATTCGGCTGGAACAAGCGCTTCAGCATCTCGGTAAAGGGCCATCCCCTGGCCGAGCAGTTCAGAGCTGTCTCTCACGAGACGCTTAGGTTAAGAAGGGCGGAAGAGGCTCAGCCCACCGTTGCCGCCGTAGTTGAGGAGAGGGAGACAAGACATGTCGAGATGGGGAGAGAACTAGACCTTTTCAGCATACATCCCCTACTCGGCTCCGGCTTCCCCATATTCCACGCGCGCGGAAGGATAATCAGGGATGAGCTGATAAAGTTGATAAGGGAGGCGAACTCTCGGCTGGGCTTTGAGGAGGTCTGGACACCCCATCTATTCAAATCAGACATATGGTATCGGACGGGCCACTACGAGCACTATCGTGAAAGAATGTTCATCCTAACCGCGCGGGGGGAGGAGTATGTCGTAAAGCCGATGAACTGTCCGGGACACGCAATGATATACGCAAGCAGGCCCAGAAGTTATCGCGACCTCCCAATAATGCTTTCAGAGTTCGGTACAGTTTATAGGAACGAGCAGCCAGGTGAGCTAACAGGCCTCTTCAGGGTCAGGAGCATAACACAGGATGATGGCCACGCTTTCGTCAGGCCCGACCAGGTTGAACACACAATCGCTCAGATCCTCGGGGAGGTCGTCCATATTTTTGAGTTAACCTTGAATGGGGAGATATATGCGACGCTTTCGACGAGGCCGGAGTCATTCATAGGCGACCCTGCCAGATGGGACGAGGCGACCGAGGCGCTTAGGAAGGCCCTGTTGAACTCTGGGTTGAGCTACGAGGTTAAGGAGGGGGAGGGCGCGTTCTATGGGCCGAAGATCGATGTTGACGTTGTTGACTCGCTGGGTAGGAGGTGGCAGTGCTCCACAATCCAGTTGGACTTCTTCCTCCCCGAGAGGCTCGATTTGAAGTACGTCGATAAGGATGGGTCGTATAGAAGGCCGGTTATGATACATCGCGCAATCCTCGGCTCCATTGAGAGGTTTATGGGAATTCTATTGGAGCACTATAATTGGAGACTGCCTGTTTGGCTGTCGCCTACACAGCTAGTTGTTCTGCCTGTAAGTGAGAAGAATGTGGATTACGCCTCGAAGGTGAAGGACGCGCTTTGTGGCGCGGGGATTAGGGCCGAGCTCTGGGTGGAGGGCACTCTGGAGAAGAGGATAAGGACAGCCCACCAGCTAAGGGCATCATTCATGGCAATAGTCGGCGACGAGGAGGTGGAGAAAGGAACACTAACCCTCAGAGACTATAAGGGGAGGCTGGTAAAGGGGCTGACACTACAACAGCTGACCCACTGGATTCTAGACCTTATCAAGCGGCGCACAAACAACGTTGGCGAGATAGACGACTCGTTGAAGACCGCTACAAGCGTTCCACTCTAATACTCGTCCTTCTGCGGATTGAACCGGCTGAAAAGGGCGACCAGCTTACTGCTATCCACACCCCGCATCAGCAGCCTCGCCTCTACCTCAGTAACAAAATCCCTACCCAACCCCCTTGGGAGGGAGACAAGATCATCGACAAGGTCTAAACTCTTCGGCAGCCCGGAGACAGGAGAAGAGGTCTCAAGACAGTAGGATAATACACTATCCAATAGGTTCTCACGATTCAAAACGGTGTCAGGGACCTCGACACAGATTGGCGGTAACCCTTCTCTGGTCCTTACAAAGAATCTAGACAGCCTGTCCGCAAGCTCCAGAATGCCCTCATGGGAATCTTTTCCACCCCCTTCCCCAGACGTTGATGCGGTCAGGTCGGCCTTGAGCTGAACTCTTACACGCCTCTCCGCCTCCCTTAAAATCTCGTCCCGGCTCTTCCCCCTGACCTTTGGGTCTCTCGCAACCGTCCTATACCACGACAGGGCGTCAATCCTAAACTTGGATCCGAAGTACTGCTCGTAGCTGAAGACTTCGCCCTGACTCATCGTTAGACTCAGCAACGCCCTATCGCTTAGATTTAGACCCTCTCCTTCACCATATCTATATCTAATGTAGCCGTCAATCGCCTCTGTTGGAACGCGCTTGATGATGCCTACAGCCCTCCCAGAACGTGCTATCTTCACTGTGAGGACATTAATCTCCGAGATCAGGTCGTAAACGGTCCTAAAGTGTTTTCCAGTCACTGGTTCCGTGAGATCTATTTGTTCACGCTTTACTTGGCTGCAGCCTGCTCTATAGCCTAAGAAGCTGCCATCCATGATAAGCAAGTCTACGCGCGGATCATTCTGCTTGAGGAGATGTTCTGCGAGCACCCTCTCCAGATATGTTGTCACCAAGTCTAACACCTTGAGGAAGGTCTCCCTACTCACGCGTATCTGCTCATTCAGCCTGTCGCCGAGATATCCCTCACCGTTTTCCAAGGGATCCTCGCCCCTGAAGAGCTTGTAGGCGGCCGCATACAGTCCAAACCTGACCCCAATCCTCTCATCGATGGCAGGCGTATCTGAACCATCGACAACGGCTATAGTCATGTCCCGCCAGTCACTTCTCAACCGGATGCGCGAGATACCCTTGGCAACCTCATTGCTGATGTGTTCAATGAGCTTCTCAATCTCTCCGACCCGTTTTAGGAGGCGGTCAGCCTCCTCCTCCGCTGCATTGAAGAATTTCTCTTGGAGGGGGCGTGGTATCTTTAAGATCTCGGGAATTTCACCGCTTTCCATGCCGGATCTTCTCGCCCTCCTCTATCTGGAAGGTAATCAGCAGTGGGATAGGTGAGGGGTTCATTTTTCCAACCATATAGAACTGGCCTTCGGGAAGCCTCAGCAGGCTGTCAGCACCAATCCAAGATGTGGCGAAGAACTTCTCAGCCTCCATGGCGTCGAGGGGGTGGATCTTGCCGATGAAGAGTGTGTTGAGGTTTCGCCTTACAGCGGCGTTAATTCCAATCTCACCCGCAATTCCCTGCGATACGAGGATCAGGGAGAGTCCATAGGACCTTCCGAGGGCTGCGAGGCCTATTATGTGCTTAGTCGTTTCCTCCTCGATTCCTCTGGGATTCCAGGGGCAATACTGCGGGGCCTCGTCGACGAGCACGGCGATATCAAGCCTGTTCTTCTCCTCCATGAGCTCTTTTAACCGGCGGGTTATGGAGAGGAAGATGCTGAGCTTCTGCTCCTTCGAGCCGTAGCTCAGATCTATGACAAGTACCTTCTTCTCCCTGAGCCGCTTGATTATCTCCAATGCGCTCAGCTTGCCCATAACTGGTCTAACGTCCTCTGGCCTTAGTCTACTGAGATACTTTTCAGCCCTCCTAGCATATATCTCCCCCCACTTTGACAGGCTACCACTCTTCTCCAAGTTTTCCTCTGTGATAGTCTTCATCATAGCATCCTTGAGCCGGCTAATAGTTTCATGAGGGTCTGAGCCGCGCCAAGCACCCCCTAAGATTACTTCCTCGAGATATCTCTGCAGCGTCTCAGCAATCTTTCCGCTCCCAAACCTATCCAGCCTCTCCAGCAAATACTCGTAGACGGAAGCCTCGTCAAGCTCTATATCCCCCATGTTGATGACGGAGTCTGGATAATAGGGCGCGTAGTCGCTCCCCTTCCAGTCAAAGACCAATATATCATATCCAGCCCTTTGTAGAAGCGGGATTAGCTCATACCTGCAGAGAAAGGATTTCCCCGAGCCAGTAACCCCGAAAACGCCTATGTGATGTGGAATATACTCTGCCAGAATAGGGACCTTCCACTGGGGAGACCCCATCGCATAGTAGCCGAGCGTGTGCTTGGCTGAGCCGAGCAGCTCCATAGGGTTTGTGCCCTCCTTAAACTTGTAGACAGGCGAGGCCGGTGCTATGATCGTCTTATTCTGTCTAATCTCTCCATCCGTGACATCTCCTATGACCACGAGTTTAAAGCTAAAGAACTCTTTCGCAACGCTAGCACTCTTGCCGCTTCTGGCATAGGCAACACCGGGGTTATAGTAGTTTATCTTAAGATTGTCGTTGAGTCCTACGCCTCCCCTACACACGGCGAGAACTTTATTCCCATTCCTATTGTCGATGAGGACGAGGGTCTCAGAGGTCACCTCCTTCTCCTTTCCCTCTTGGAGGATGCAGTCGGCGTCAGTCTCACGGCTCGGGCTAGCCACGATGCCTATCTGCTCCAACTCAAGCCTTCCCCAATCAACCAAATCCAACAACCACCTATACGGGAATAGATAAAAAGGTTATATGCGAGGAAAAGGTTAGGAGCACGCCCACTCTCCCCTAAATCTTAATTGATTAGCAAACGGTCTACACACTTGAAATGGCAGGACTGAAAGGCACTATCTGCGAGATAGTCATAATCGGGAATGAGATTCTCAACGGCTCCATAAAAGACACTAACAGCGGCTGGCTGGCCGCAAGACTACACGAGCTCGGCCTGAGCCTAAGAAGAATCACGACAGTGAGGGACGATGTCTCAGAGATAAGCAGGGCTATCAGGGAAGCTATGAGGCGCGGTGCAAAGTGGATAATAACCAGCGGAGGGCTTGGGCCAACGTTTGATGACATTACCTTGGAGGCCGTCGCTAAGGCTGTTGGGCGGAAACTGGTTGTGAACCAAGAGGCGGTCAAAATGCTGAAGGAGAGGTATGAGAGGCTTTACGCCCAGGGAGTCATCAAGGACGCAGAGCTAACACGAGCCAGACTAAAGATGGCCATCATGCCTAAAGGCGCCACGGCCCTCAGAAACAACGCAGGCTCTGCACCTGGCTGCCTAGTAAAGGCTAGGGGAGTGAACATAGTATCTCTACCTGGCGTACCCAGAGAACTTATGGACATATTCGAAAACGAAGTCAAGCCGAGGATGGAGCAAGAGGCCAAGAAACTATACCGCGTTAGGATTTGGCTCGATGTGAAAGGTGTACCTGAATCTGTTTATGCGCAGGAATTAGAAAAAATATATCGGTCGCTCAAAAGGAAGGTATACTTGAAGTCTCATCCCAGGGGCATCATAGATGGCGTTTCAGCGACCAGGATAGAACTTGTGAGCGAGGAGTTAACTAAGGAAAAGGCTGAGGCAAATCTAATTAAAGCAGAGCAGATGGTGAGGAAGATGCTTGAAAAGCTTGGCGCAATAGAGGTTAGCGTGGAGAGGTGATGGCATGAACTTTCTCCTCTCCGCAGAATCGCTTAAGAACAGGACCGCGATAGACACCATGCTACAACTGATCGATGAGCAAGGCGAGCTCTACATGCGCGGTATAGAGGCTGCTAAGAAGACACACGTCTCGGCCACCGACATAGGATTTGTTGTTTTTTATGGTCTGGGCGGCTCAGGAATAGTGGGGCACATAGTGTCCACACTCTTCCAACAGAGAGCAAAGACTCCACTGATAACTTACACGACCGCATCAATCCCCGCATGGGTTGGCCCCAACGCCTTGGTAATTCTATTAAGCTACTCTGGTGAGACACTAGAGGTCCTGAGGGCCGCTCGAAGGGTGTTGCAGAGCGGAGCCAAGGCGGTCGCGATATGCTCGGGAGGCTCTTTAGAGAGGTTGGCATTAGATGAGGGCATCCCGACTGTAAAAGTTACAGGAGGCATGGCGCCGCGGATGGCAGTCCCAGAAATGGTCGGCGCGGCTGTATCCATACTCGACGTCGCAGGCATAGTGACGGGGGCGGAGAAGGAGTTAGTAACATCGGTCAAGTCTCTTGAGAGGGCGAAGAAGTCATTCTCAGCCCAGGCGGACCTACCAGACAACTCAGCCAAGAAAGCAGCCATCTTTCTGCTGGAACACCTTCCCCACGCAGTGTCTGAAAGCACTCTACACCCTGTAGCACTGCGCTTGAAGAACCAGTTGAACGAAAACGCGAAGAGGCCCTGTGTGATTATAGACGTGCCGGAGGCGATGCACAACACTCTCGAGGCTCTACCAGACACAAGGCGGGACAGGTATATAGTATACCGATGGAGCGAGGAGGAAGAGTCGATTAGGATACAGCTCGAATTTTTGAAGAAACTTCTCGGAGAAAGGGTTTTTGAGGAGAGGTTCGATGGAACCCTCCCGGAAGTGGTCCTCTCAGCCATAATGTGGTCAGACTACGTCAGCGTCTATCACGCTGCCCTGCAAAACATCGACCCACTCCCAGTCAGCAAAATATCGGCGCTGAGGCGTGAACTAGCAAAGTTAAAAACATAGAGCGTGTTAAATGAATGATATGAGGCCTAATTTTAAGAAAAGGCTCATAATGACGATGATAGTCACGACCGCTCTATATGGAGTACTGATTCTAGGGTCTCAGGCCGCATTAAATCCCTCAGAGGCGAAGCAGCTATCAGAGCAGCTTGAAGAGCTGGCGAGAGGTATCGACTCACCCTACTTCATCTTCATCAACAACTTCAGCCTCTCCTTACTGATGGCGTTACCTTTTGCTGGCCCTCTCATTGCTAGCTGGATAATATATGAGACGGGCCGGTATTTCGCCGCGGCGGCCATTATGACGGAGACTAACTCGGTTTTCTTAGTACTTCTACCAATATTTCTCATCTATGGTCTGCTGGAATTCATCGGGTACGGCGGGATGGTAACGGGCTCCATTATAATGAGCTACAAAATATTAAAGAGGCAGGCTAGGGTTGAAATAAAATACTATCTCTTAACACTGCTGCTGTTCTCGGCGGTCATTTTAGCTGCTGCCTTCATAGAATACTATATAATAACGGCTGTACAAAACTTTATGGGGAGGATCCAAAATATTGTTTGATTACGGCGGGAAAATAAATTTTATATAGAACATGCTTTAACAATTTACGGCATGAAGAGGCTTCCTAAAGGCTCGTCAGAGCCTATAATCATGAAGGCTTTAATCAAAGGGGAGAAGTCGATACGAGACATAGAGCGGGTTACAAAACTGAAGAAGCCGACACTATATCTTTCACTGAACAAGATGAAGAAGAAAGGATTAATCAAGCCTCTAGGCACTAGGAGGTCGAGGAGGTGGGCGCTCACTAAGAAGGGCAGAACCGTTGTAGCTAGGAGAATAGCTGCTGAGAAAATTCTAAAGACTGTTGTTAAGCCGTTGAGAAAGGTTTTGAGTCTGGGTGTCTCGTTCAGGGAGATTGAGAGGCTAGCCACTAAGGGTCAGTAGTTTAACGAATAGCGCCGACAAATCTCCGAGCGCATGGTTTAGCAGTAGGCCTCCGAGTATAGGCACGAGAAGTGGTATAGATGGTGTTGCCCACCCACCAGGCCTTAGCGGCCGCCAGAACTCTTCGATACCGACCGTGAATCTAAACCTCCACTCTCCGCTAAACTCCTCCATTGGCGCCCAGTATTTCCGCCTCTCAGGGTTGTTTAGAATGGTTCCGAGAAAGATTGCCAGGATTTTCCGGTGAGTTTTCTCGTGTTTGAATTCTCTGAAAATGTCTTCCCTCTTGATGAGGATTCTGTAGGTGTTGATTAATGCGAGACTTGTTGGTATTATAAGCGAGATTATCAGACCATTGAGGAGAACAGTTAATGGTGTGAAGGGGTGGTATCTAACTCCACCTGTACTGAGGGGGGATGCGAGACCTACAACTATTAACGCCTTTGCGTCAGCGCCGCCGTAGAGCCCAGCCGTATAGAATAGGATAGAGAGGACGATAGTCATGGATATGGATATTGTGGCTAGGAGCGGGTTCAGGTTGCCTAGTAATAGAGAGTAGGTTGTAACTGGCGCGGTTATAGACGCACAGGTAAGCCAAACCCAGTCGTCGACTAACCTCTCGTTGAGGTCTTGGTAAGAGGCGTAAAAAAGAGTTACGAGTAGAGAGGTCGAGTTAAAGAAAGCTAGGTAGTCTGTAGCAGCTACGGCCAAATCCCGAGTGTCTGGACGGCCAAAGCGACCCTTGAGACTGAGAAGACCATTACAGCGTCCCTCAACCCTATTTCCATCTTTTTCGAGGTCTCTACCACATCGTTGAATGCCTTCACCATTTTCTCTTCAAGCATGTTAAGCACCTTATCCCTTGACCAGTGCTCTCTCTGCAGATTTTGAATCCATTCGAAGTAGCTGGCAGTCACGCCGCCAGCGTTTGCAAGTATATCCGGCACAACGAAAATCCCCCTTTCCTGAAGTACGGAGTCACCCTCACTGGTGGTTGGCCCGTTAGCGCCCTCTGCGATGATCCTAGCCTGTATCTTCTCAGCAACCTCCTTTGTTATCACCCTCTCGACGGCGGCAGGTATCAGAACGTCCACGTCAAGCTGGAATAGCTCTTTCTCACTGATCTGAGTAGAGCTCGGGAAGCCAAGGACAGTGCCTGTGTTTTTCTTATGAGACATTAACTTCTCTATGTTAAATCCCTCCCTATTGTATATTGCCCCCTTTGAATCGCTAACGGCTACGACCCTTGCCCCCAGATTTGCTAGATGTAGTGCAGCATACATGCCAACATTTCCGAACCCTTGGATAGCTACTCGCGCACCCTTTATGGGTATGCCCAGTAGCTTACAAGCCTCTCTAACAGTTATGTTCACCCCGAAACCGGCAGCCTCTTCACGCCCCTCACACCCACCAAGGTAAACTGGTTTACCTGTAACGACCTCTGGAACCTGCCTCCCCCTCAATTGGCTGTAAGTATCCATAATCCAAGCCATTACTCTCGCATCCGTGTATACGTCGGGAGCAGGTATGTCAACATAGGGGCCGATCATGTCACTAATCATGTGGGTATATCTCCGCGTTATTTTTTCAATCTCCTCCAGTGACAGGGACTTGGGGTCACAGGCGACTCCTCCTTTTGCGCCTCCGAAGGGAAGTGAGAGGGCCGCGCACTTGTATGTCATCAGCATAGCTAGTGCTGTCACTTCGTCTAGGTCTACAGTGGGATAGTATCTTATTCCACCTTTATATGGGCCTAGCGCGTTATTGTGCTGGACACGATACCCGATATAGTTCTTAATATTTCCATTCCTGTCCCTGATGGGTATCGATACTACAATTACGCGTTTAGGTATCCTGAGAAACTCGTATATGTCTGATGGAATGTTGGCGAGTTCAGTGGCTCTCTTAACATTTTTGAGTACTGTTTCTAGAAAAAGTTCCCCATTTGTCGCGACTCCACTGCCGACACTCATTCCCGCGCAAACTACTAATCTTGCTATAAAAGCATTTTTTTATTCCATCTAAAAGCTCTCAGAGGCGAGTACACGCTATACTTGTCTAGTTCTCGGTTTAGCACAATTGCGTCGACCGCTAAGTAGCCAAGTGCAGGGCCTCTCATCAACCCATATCCGCCAAGACCATCTATAATGAAGGCGTTATTTAGGCAAGGGATTGGTCCGAAAATTGGCATTCCGTTGCCAGTGAAGGTGCAGGGGCCCCTCATGTATTCGACCAATTCAGGTGGCGAGGGGGTTTTCAGCCGTCTGAGCAGGAACTTTAGGGCCAATCTCAAGGACCTGCTTGGGGGCTGGGCGTCGGATATGTCGGGAGTCTCAGCAAACTCAGCATCATATCTTCCCCCGACCAGTGTAGCTCCCCAGGGACGCCAATATGTGTGGAGATACTCGTCTGAGAAGCTCGGTATATTCAACTCTTGGCCGAGGTTAACCCTGTAAGCAAAGCATGTGAGGAGGAATGTCTCAACTTCCATCTGACTATTGTGCAAGATCTCCCTTGTCCAAGGCCCTGTAGCGAGAATGAAGTAGCTTGCAGCGATGCGCAAGCCATCTGAGAGAGCCACTGCTGTAGCTTCACTCGAAGTGACGTCAAGTTTTGTGGCCCTGACCCCTTCGATTACCTTGACCCCTTTTTCAACCAGTATTCCCCTTAGTTCACGGCCTAGTATCTTCGGCTCAACGGAGAGGTCGGGCTGGGTGTAGACTCCGATGAGTTCAGGCTCTACCACAAACTCTGGCCACCTATCTGCTATCTCCTCACTGTCGAGTACCTCGTATCTTATACCGCATTTTTCAAGCGACTCCATACTCTCCCTCAGGGCATGCTCCTTCCCGATCTGTAGGAATCCTGTCTCCTTCCAAGCTCTACCCGCGATGTACCGTTTAACCAGTTCTATGCTTTTAGCCGTGAGTTCGACGTCGAGGGGGGTGTCTAGCTGGACTGTGAAGACCCCTGCGGACCTTGCCGAGGCGCCTCCGAAAACACCTCTCTCATCGATTAGGATGGTCCTCAACCCCAGCTCAGCCGCCCTCAAGGCGGAGAAGCAGCCTACGACCCCGCCCCCCAGAACCGCTAAGTCATACAACCCTCCCGCCGAGCCTCCACTGTGGGCACCATTTAAAATACGTGTCTGACACATTTTGTAGGGTGAGGTAGCATCGCAAGATGGCTAGGGAGGTTCAGATAGGTGGGAGGAGCTTCCTGCTCCTTGCTTGGGAGGATATTATGAAGGAGGTTGAAGAACTGGCTGCCATGATAGAGAATAGTTACCGGCCGGACATGATCATCGGTATTTTAAGGGGTGGGCTCTTCGTGGCAAACCTCCTCTCGGACATTCTTGCGATAGACGAGGTGTATCCCCTCGGCCTGAGGAGTTATAGGGGGATAGGCGATAGAGATGAGGTCCATATATATCACTGGCCTAAGCTTCCCCCGCTCAACAACCATACCGTCTTGCTAGTAGATGATGTCTCTGATGAGGGGAAAACGCTATGGACAGCCTTGAATAAAATACTAGCCCCCCTCTCCCCAAAAGATGTGAAGACGGCTGTGCTGCACATTAAGCCCTGGACCGCCTTCCACCCCGATTACTACGTCGTAAAGACCAGTAGCTGGATCCTGTATCCGTGGAGTAGGTATGAGAGCTGGAGGCAGCTCTCTAAAGGGCTTGCGGATACCTCGGATAAGGAGGCTGAGAGGCTGATATCCCTGCTTGGCATATCTAGGGAGAGGGCCATGCGGCTTCTGAGGGGGCCTGACTATTCTGAGGGATAGCTGGCGTGTCTTGAAGGTAAATATCCTACTCTTGGATTTTTAGCCTAGAGGCTTGCAGAAAGTATACGTCGAGACCTACGGGTGCGCCTCGAACCTTCAAGACGCACAGATAATCATGGGTCTGCTGCAGAGTGCTGGCTACGTTTTTGTAAACAATCCCCGCGAGGCAGACGTAAGCATAATCAACACCTGTGTCGTGAAGACGCCGACTGAGCACCGGATGGTTCACCGGATTAAGCTGCTACAATCTTTTGGTAAGCCGCTTGTGGTGGCTGGGTGTATGGCTAAGGCTGAGCCGGAGGTGGTGGGGCGGATCGCGCCTAGGGCCACACTCGTATCACCGCGCTCCCTATCCAAGATAGTGGAGGCTGTAAGTGTTGCACTACAGGGCGGGAGAGGAGTCTATCTGTCGGATGACGGTGTTGAGAAGCCTCTCCTACCACACATCCGGCTAAACAAGGCGGTTGATATCGTGGAGATAAGCTCTGGATGTCTTTCAGGTTGCACCTTCTGCCAGACAAAGCTGGCTAGGGGGAGCTTGCTTAGCTACAGGCCTGAGTTGGTTCGAGAGGCTGTAGCTAGGGCTGTTAGGGAAGGGTGCCGAGAGGTCTGGCTCACGTCTCAAGACTGTTCGGCATACGGTAGAGACATAGGGGTGGACATCTCGCTGCTCCTACGCTCAATACTCGACCACATACCCGGAAAGTATTTCATAAGGGTGGGGATGATGAATCCTCTCCACTTTAAGAAGCTCGAATTGAAGCGCTTGGTGGACGCCTACAGGGACCATCGGGTCTTCAAGTTCCTCCATCTCTGTGTGCAGAGTGGAAGCGACAGGGTCCTTAGAGACATGAAGAGGGGGTATTCCGTCAACGATTTCTTGAGGTTTGTTGAGTTGTTTAGAGAGGCTCACCGCGACCTCACGCTAATGACCGACATCATAGTTGGTTATCCGACGGAGAGTTGGGAAGACTTTGAGGAAACGCTCAGCCTCGTCGAGAAAGTTAGGCCCGACTTTGTCAACATATCCCGCTTCTATCCGAGGCCGCATACGGAGGCGGCAAAACTGAACCCCCTCCCCCCGGAAGAGGTGAACAAGAGGAGCAGAATCCTGACCAGGCTTTGTAACGAGATATCTATTGCAAGGAATGAGGAGTGGGTGGGCTGGCGTGGCGAGGTTTTAGTCGACGAGGTAGGCGCGAAGGGAGAGGCTATCGGTCGGAACTATGCATACAGGCCCATCGCCTTCCCCCGAGTAAGTGGAGCAGAGCTCTTGGGCAGATTTGTGGAGGCAGAAGTGGTGGATGCACGGAGACACTGCCTGATAGGAGAGGTAGAAACGGTGCTTGGTTAGCCTATATAGCTCAGGTTCTCCGTGTCAAAATCCCTGACTAGGACCGGCTCTCTAGGCCTTCCCAAATAGACGCCTTGGATAAACTCTCTGCCAATAATAGGCTCACCGCTTGCCAGTCTAGTGGCGATATGGTCTTGTCCAAAGTATTCTTGGACGAGGGCCCTTACCAGCCTCCTCACCTCAATCTCATCCAAGATCCCTAGGCTGTGGAGATACTCGTGGAGGAGGACTACGAAGATGTATGAATTTTTCTCAGTTCTCGACTTACCGGACATCCACACTTCCAAATGCCTCCTATTCACAACAATGGAGTTGGAGCCCACCTCATGATAGGCTAGTATGCCGGGTGGCGCGTCGGCAATTATCAGCATGAGACCCGCCCTCCGCATCCCTAATTTCTCCCCAACTACGCGTTTAACTACGCGGAGAATGGAGTCAAAGTCTTGCGCATTCTCCACCTCGTCAACTATTGTAGTCACTTCTGGTGCTAGCCTGTTGTTCAACTATAAAACCATTAACTGGTAACAACTCTCTAATCTTACTGCTCATGGCCAGTCTATGCTTATATAATGCGTTTGTCTGATGCCTGATAGTGTTGGGATATGTCTGGCTCGTCCTGGGAGGAGAAACGCCAGAGGATTGTCCAAATTTTAGAGGCGGTTGCCAATGATATGACGATGCCCCGCAATGTGAGGAGGACGGTTAAGGAGGTCTCCCAGGAGCTCTTTAATGAGAAGTATTCACCCGCCGTTAGGGCGGCGAACGCCATAGAGAAGATAGAGGAGATCATCTCGGACAGTAATATTCCCAGCTTCGCTAGGACCCAGCTCTGGCTGGCTATATCGCTCCTAGAAACGATTAAGTCTGGGCAGTTTTAGAACCGCCTAGGATGGCTGAGAGGAATAGGGGGATGGTTGAGAGGAGCGCCGCGGTCACGCCCAAATAGATATAGAGCCTCTCCCCCGTCAGATACCCCCCGAGTATCAGCCCCACCCCAACGCCTAGGACGCCGAAGAAGAGTAGCAAGAGAGCACCCATCCATGCCATATCCATCGGTCAGAGAACCGGTATCATTCAGTTTTATAGTTAACTTTCCTCCTTCAGATACTCTTCTGTGAATGTAACCTTTGTTACCCCCTCGATGTTTTCGAATATCTCCCTAGCGATTGACTGCTTTACTAGCTGTATCCCTGAAACTGTGCGGCTCTCTTTGGGAAGCCTTATAGACACTTCAGGCTTACTCACCTCTACGTGAGTATTCTCATCTGTTGCTTCAGGGAGTAGCATCTTCACTATTCCCAGTATTTTGTCTTTGTCTTCTGTCAATATTCTTCTTATCCAGACCTCCGATACGAGCGTCTTCCCTGCAAGTCTGTGGTTGAAGTCGACCTGAACCCTCCCAGACTCTATGCTCCGGATATATCCTTCACGCCCATCCACGATCACCCGCATCCCAGGTGTGAGTGGCTGGTCCACGTCCTTGAACCTCCTGAGAGGTATTACTCTGACCTTGGAGGGGTCTCTGGCACCAAAGGCTCTCTCTGGTGGGAGCTCAAACACCTTGTGCTCTGAGACCTTCATGTTGATGAGCTCATCCTCAACGGGCTTTAGCAGATACCCCTTGCCAACTATAGTCAGTCTGGGCCTGAAGTTTCCGGCCGTCCATCCCGCCTTTCTCGCCTCCTCCTCGATGGTGGAGTCTACCAGCTCGCCCGTATCCTTCACCCTGATCAGGAGGTCGAGCTCGACGAAGCTGCCAGGCGCCACCCTCAGCTCCTCTGCCCCGGCTTGGGGCTCCGCGCCCTGTCTCTCCTCTCCGCTCATACTAAGCCTAAATGAAGCGTCCAAATTTAAATTAGTCGCCGGGTGGAGCATGTGGGAAAATACGGGATATCAGTGGAGGCTGGTTTTACTGGGTCTGCTGGAAGTGGGGGAGTATTCTCTCTTTGTAGAATTTGATGAATTTCTTGTGGTCAGGGCTTATGTCTACAATCTCTATGTGGGTGAAGCCTAGCTCGGCAAGCTTTGAGTATCTCTCTATGTGGTCTTCGGGCTTGGGTGAAACGATCCAGCGCTCCCTGATTAACTCCTCTCGGACCATATAGCCGTACTGCTCTATCTCTCTTGGGTCGTGAATGTTCGCTCTAAAGATTAGCGGTAAGAGTGTTGCTGCGAATGGCCAGCAGTTCTTCAAGGCCTTCTCCTCATCCTCGTCGTATGAGCATATTACTTCGCACACGATGCTCGGCCTCGCCTGCGTCAGCCCCGAGTCCGCCAATCCGCGCCTATAGCTTCTCAGGACATTATCCCTTAGCCAGTCCAAGCCGAGGCCTGCGAGCGTGATGAGTCCAACCCCGAGCTTCCCTGCCAGATACGCGGTTGACGGACCGCTCGCGGCTATGTAGATTGGGATGCTCGACTTGGGGAGGGTGTATAGCTTGGCACCACGAAGCCTATAGTATTTCCCGCGGAAATCCACAAACCCGCCCCTCCAGAGGAGCCTGACTATCTGTACAGCCTCCTCAAGCCTCTCGAGCCTCTCCCTGAAGCTGGGCCACCCACATCCTACGGGAACCTCATTGAGTGCCTCACCAGTCCCGAGACCTAAGACAACCCTGCCGGGATAGAGATAATCCATCGTCGCAAACGCCTGCGCGACGATCGCAGGATTGTATCTGAGAATTGGCGCAGTAACGGCCGTGCCTAGTTTCATCCTTTTGGTTCTCTCGGCAGTTACTGAGAGTATTGTCCAAGCGAAGCTGCAGTGGGCGCCCTCATCGAACCACGGATGGAAGTGGTCGCTGATCCATCCAGTCGTGAAGCCGGCCTCCTCGGCTAGGGTCAGGCCCTCTATGATCCTCTCGGGGCTAAACCACTCCGGCAGGACATGATACCCGAAGTCAATCACGCTTAGACAACCCCGCCGCGCCCAATAACATTTTCACATCCATGCCCGAGAGGTGCTGAAATCAAATATAGGGGCCCAGTGAAGGGATGCTAGAGGCTGAATGGTGTACGGTGCTTTAGAGTATCTATCGGAGTCCAAGGTTGCTCAGTCCGTCTCACTCGTGAGGAGGGGCCGCATCTACCAGCTCGGCTGGATTCTAGACGAGGGCACCCCCACACACCCCTTCCACGGCCCCCTCTTCTATTCCACCTTTAGACGGGTGAAAGACTCTCTGCGGATGTGGCGTGGAAGCTTCGGGGCCATGAACATCAGGCTGGAGATGTCAGACCACACGGGGACGCATGTAGACGCTCTAAACCACGTCTCAATTGGGAAGAGACTCTATGGCGGCGTGGTGGTTGACGAGGTTGAGTCAGAGAGAGGGACTGTGGAGCTGGGCGCCGAGAATTTCCAGCCGATAGTCACCAGGGGCATCCTCTTAGACGTGGCCGCCTCCAAAGGAAGAGACATCCTACCCGACGACTACTTAATCACGGTGGAGGATGTCCTCCAAGCCCTCAGGTTTGAGGGCTTAGACGAGCCCTCTGAAGGTGATGCGGTACTGTTTAGGACAGGGTGGGGTGGGCTGTGGGCTAGGGACAACAGTCGCTACATCGGCCCGCCTATGCCGGGGATATCTCTTGAGGTCGCGAAGTGGCTCTCTTCGCGAAGGATTGTCTTAGTTGGAGGCGATACGCCCTCGGTCGAGAGGATTCAGGCTGAGTCGCCAGACACCCCCCACGAAGAGCCAGTCCACCAACACCTAATAGTCGAGAGGGGGATATTCATGCTTGAGAACCTCAACCTAGAGGAGCTCTCAAGAGACAGGGTCTACCAGTTCCTATTCATATGCTGCCCAATAAGAGTCCGCGGGGCTACGGCCAGCCTAGTTAACCCGGTTGCAATAGTTTAGGCCAATATTATAGCCTCATAAACCCGCTATAAACCTTTAAAAACCAGACACGCTACTGACTATGTGAAATGGTAAAACACGTATTAGTAACCCTCACGGACGAGCAGTACCAGTGTATAAGCCAGCTCAAGGGAAAGATGGGGAACAGCGACGCAGAGGTCCTCCGAAACATCTTCCTCGCCTGGATAAGCGAGAAGACTGGGATGGGGTGCTGGAGGGAGACGTCAGGCAAGGTCGAGAAAACAGTTTGAAGCAGCGATAACCAGTTAAATACCGCCTGCCACATCCATTGCCCGGACAGCCCGGTCGTCTAGCGGCCAAACCCCCAATGGCCAGACGTGAGGGGCCAAGGATCCCGGGCTTTGGATCCCCTACGTGGAGGAGATACCCGGGGACGCCGGTTCGAATCCGGCCCGGGCTACTTTTTTCAAGAAGTT
>CAKZUF010000005.1 GCA_937921685.1 uncultured archaeon | reverse complement strand
TGGGGGTGGGGCTGGAGGGGGGTAACCTGTATAATAGCTGCGGAGCCCATCTAGCTGCTGGTGGGCTCCAGTCTCAGTGAGCTTGCTGAGGTTTGCAGGGCTCTCGAGGCGACGGGCAGCAGGAATGCGAAGGTTAAGCTTCTCTCCGAGTATCTCAAGAGGATGCCGCCAGAGGACGCGAAGATAGCTGTATATTTCCTTCTCGGGCTTCCGCCGGACATCAGGGGAAGAAGGCCGCTGAGCGTCGGCTGGTCAACTATAAGCGAGGCGCTCAGCAAGAGGCCGACCTCGACCCTCGTCCAAGAGCCTCTCACACTCCAAGACCTGTGGTCCTCGCTTAGGGCCTTAGCCTCGATGCAGGGGTCTGGCTCGCGGACTAGGAGGGTGGCTGTCCTGCAATCTATCTTCCAGAGGTGTAGCGGTGAGGAGCTTGAATGGGTTTTGAGGATTCTCTCAGGCGAGATGAGGCACGGCGTGAACCACGGCCTGATGCTTGAGGCTGTCGCCTCCATGACTGGGGCAGACCCAGAGTTTGTGAGAAGGGTGGACATGCTTGTGAACGATGTCGGCGAGCTCGTGAGGTTGGCCGTCACAGGCCAGCTAAAGGGCGTCGAGCTGAGGCTCTTCCAGCCGGTGAGGCCGATGCTCGCGGAGATGTGCGACAGGGTCGAGGATGCCATCACCCTCCACGGGGGCGTAACAAGCCTTGAGCCGAAATACGACGGCGTTAGGGTGCAGATACACATCGAAGGCCCACTGGTCAGGGTCTATACTAGACGTCTTACAGACATTACAGGGAGGGTTCCAGACGTTGTGGAGCTTGTCCGCAGGGCCGTGGCTGTAAGATCGGCCGTCCTCGACGGGGAGGTGGTTGCCGTTGACGAGACCGGCAAAGCCATGCCATTCCAAGAGACCATGCGGAGAGTTGGTAGGGAGAAGGATGTGCTGGAAGCGCTGAGAAGGCTCCCCCTCAGGCTCTGGTTATTCGACGCGCTATACATCGACGGCGAGCTCCTAATAGACAAGCCCTACGAGGAGAGGCGTAGGAGGCTCGAGTCCATCACTAGGCAGGACATACTCGCTCCGCGCCTCGTTGTCAGAGACCCGGCGGCCGCCGGAGCGTTCCTAAGGCGGGTTATGGAGGAGGGGCATGAAGGGGTTGTGGCGAAGGATCCTAGGAGTGTCTATACTCCGGGGAGGAGGGGGTCTAAGTGGCTCAAGCTGAAGCCAGCAGACAGGGTCGATGTAGTGATAGTCGCGGCTGAGTGGGGGCATGGCAGGAGGAAGGGGTGGCTGAGCAACTATCATCTAGCCGTACTCGACGAGGAGACTGGGGGCTACGCCGTGGTGGGGAAGACGTTCAAGGGCCTGACGGACGAGGAGTTTCAGCGAATGACTGAGAGGCTCCTCTCGATAAAGACTTGCGAGACTGGGTGGGGGGTCATGGTTAGGCCCGAGATAGTCGTCGAGGTCGCCTACAATGAGATCCAGAAGAGCCCACACTATGAGAGCGGCCTCGCCCTCAGGTTCGCCAGGATAGTCAGGATAAGGAGCGACAAGAGCCCACAAGAGGTTGACACACTCCAACGCCTCAGGACACTCTACCAGAGACAGTTTGAGAAGAAGGGACAACCCATAGGCGGCGAGGGCTCCACATACCTATAAGCCATACCGTGTATGGTGTGTGAGGGTATGGATGTAGAGGAGGCGCTAGAGAGGGGTGAAGTCGCCCTCTACAAGCTGGACGAGCTTCTCGGAAGTAGTGTAAAGGCTACGGAGGCTAGGAGGAGGTTTCTCGAGAAGAGGCTGGGTAAGGACCTGTCCGCGCTCAAGTCAGACCTCCCCTTCGACCAGATAGTGGGGAGAAACTGCGAGAACACGATCGGCGCTGTGAGCATCCCTGTCGGCGTTGCTGGGCCTATAAGGGTCGAGGGCACATACGCCCGCGGCGAATACTATGTCCCCCTCGCCACGACTGAGGGGGCGCTGGTCGCCAGTGTAAACAGGGGTTGCGCTGCTGTGAGGGAGGCTGGTGGCGCCAGTGCGGCGGTTGTCGCCGACGCTATGACTAGGGCGCCCGTCTTCGAGACGCCAAGCGTGAAGCATAGTGTAGAGCTTGCAGGCTGGGTGAAGAGGGAGCAGGAGAGGCTCAAGGCGGCGTTCGGCGAGACAACGCGCCACGGCGAGATGCTGGACCTAAAGCCCTTCGTTGTAGGAAGGTACCTATTTCTCAGGATAGAGGCTAGGACGGGCGACGCTATGGGGATGAACATGGTCACCAGGGGAGCTGAGCGTGTGGCCGAGAAGATAGTGGAGGCTAATCCCTGGGCCAGGCACATAGCCCTAAGCGGGAACCTCTGCACGGATAAGAAGGCGGCGGCGGTTAACTGGATACTTGGTCGGGGGAAGACTGTCACGGCGGAGGTCACCATCCCGCGGAGGATCGTTGAGGAAAGGCTCAAGACAACGCCCGAGGCGATGGAGAAGGTTGCGGCAACAAAGTTTTACCTAGGCTCGGCTAGGGCCGGGGTGCTCGGAGGCTTCAACGCCCACGCCGCAAACATAATCGCAGCGATCTTCCTCGCAACAGGCCAGGACCCTGCCCAGGTAGTCGAGTCGAGCTTCTGCCTCACGATGGTCGAAGCGCTAGAGGAGGGCGTCTACGTCTCAGTCACACTTCCCAGCCTCGAGCTTGGAACAGTCGGTGGAGGAACCTGGCTGCCCGCGCAGAGGGCGGCGCTAGAGTTGATGGGTGTGGCTGGGCCCGGCGACCCGGTGGGGGCCAATGCACTGAAGATGGCTGAGATAGTTGCGGCCACGGTTCTAGCTGGTGAGGTCTCACTCGTCGCGGCACTTGCAGCCCACCATCTCGTCAGGGCACATATGAAGCTGGGGCGCGGCTTGGGGTCGAAGGGCTAAAAGCCTAGCCTCCTCAATTGAAGGGTGGTGTTTGAGGGGTGGGTGTTAGGAAGTTTCCCCAGCAGGGGGAGCTGGTCATAGGGACGGTCACCAGGGTGATGAGGCATGGAGTGAATGTTAGGCTCGAGGAGTATGACGGGCTCGAGGCCTTCGTCCCGCTCTCAGAGATCTCGATGAAATGGGTGCGAAACATTAGGGATTATCTCAGAGAGGGTCAGAGGACGGTCTTCAGGGTGGTTAGGAGCTCTCCGGAGAACCTCCAGGTAGACGTTTCGCTGAGACGGGTTACGCTGAAGGAGAGGGCTGAGAAGATGGCTGAGTGGAACAGGGTTGTGAAGGTCTCCAAGATGCTCTCAATCTTGGCCGAGAAGACAGGTGTCGAAAGGTCTGTGATAGAGGAGGGGCTGGTCAAGCCCGCGGCCGATAGACACGTAGACCTATACGGGCTCATGGAGGACATAGCCTCCGGAGACGAGGTGCCCCAGTGGGTGAACCTCCCAAAGGAGGTTAAAGACGCCCTAGTCGAGCTTTGCAAGAAAGAGATTAAGAAGACTGTGAGCGTCTCGAAAGTCCTTGTTAGGCTCTATGCTGGAAGGGGTGGTGTGGGGGTTATCAGGAGGGCGGCCCAGGAGGCTATGAGCCTCGCCGGGAGCGGTGAGAAGCTCTCAATAACCGTGGTGGGTCCGCCGAGATATCTTTTGAGGGTTGAGGCTGCAACACCCGAGAGAGTAGAGGAGCTTAAACAACAGGCTCTAAGCAGGATGGCACAGGTTATGTCAGAACACGGCGGCGTAGCAGCTATTGAAGAGGAGAAGAGATGAAGCTCAGGAGATGCGTCGTCTGCTGGCGCTACACGCTACGGACTGATAAGTGCCCGGTCTGTGGAGGAGACCTGGTCAACCCGCACCCGCCCGCCAGAATGCTGAGCGAGAGTGAGTTGAGGGCCGGTGAGAGCGTGGAGAGAGGTGGTGGGGAGTGAGCTGGATAGTCACCGTCTTCAGACTTGGTGCAGCCCTCAAGGAGCTGAGGAGGGAGGGCTGGGTCAGGAGGGGTGTCAGGGAGCCTGAATCCGTCGCCGACCACTCCTACAACCTCGCATTGCTCTCTATGCTTCTTGCCGCGGAGCGGGGCCTAGACCCTTTCAGGGCAGCCGCGATAGCCATCATCCACGACCTCGCAGAAGCTGTGACAGGGGACATACCCCCCAGCGAGAAAAGGTCAAACACAGACTACGTGGAGGCGGAAAAAGAAGCCATGAGGAGGATAGTTGAGAAGACTCCTGCGGAGATCGGCAGTCTGATACTCCAGCTCTACAACGAGTATGCGTCACAGTCGGGTGAAGAGGCGAGGCTCGTCAAACAGCTGGACAAGCTGGAGATGGCGCTTCAGGCCATAGTTTATGAGAGGGAGGGGAGGGCCGCAAAAGGCCTAGCAGAGGAGTTCACCCTGTCAGCCCTACAGGAGATCAGCGACCCCAGCCTCAGGAGCCTACTCCGCGAAGAGGCGAAACTATGTTAAATACAGCTGGACCGACAGTTTCTTAGGGTTGCTAGACATTAAGCAGATACGGCAGAGACCCGATTATTTCAAGGCCGGCCTAGCGAGGAGGGGCATCGACCCCTCAATAGTGGATATTGTCATTGAAAGGGATGCGGAGAGGAGGGCTCTGATAAAGCGCCTACAGGAGCTGAGACATGAGAGGAATAGGATCGCAGTAGAGATAGGGAGTGCTAGAAACGATGAGGCTAGGGTTGAAGAGTTGAGGGAGAGGAGCAACCGGATCAGCGTCGAGATTGAGAGGCTTGAGAGGGAGCTGAAGGGGGTGGAGGGCTTCCTGAGAGACACGCTCTTCAACCTGCCTAACATCCCCCACGAGTCTGTGCCAGACGGGATATCTGAGGAGGATAACGTCGTGGTTAGGAGTTGGGGGGAGCCGCGCTCAGACGACTACCTGCGAGACCACGTAGACATCCTCAACACTTTAGCCATGGCCGATCTGGAGCGTGCAGCAAAGGTGGCGGGGGCCAGATTCTACTATCTCTTTGACGGGATTGTCCTACTGAACCTGGCACTCATAAACTACGCGCTCGACTTCCTCGCCGCCAAGGGCTTCAGAATAATCCAGCCCCCCTACATGATCAGGAGAGACATACTCGCCGGCGCGATCTCGCTGAAGGACTTTGAGGACATGATATACAAGATTGAGGGAGAGGACCTCTACCTCATAGGCACCGCTGAACACGCTATAGCAGGACTGCACGCCGACGAAATACTCGACGGAAGGGTCCTCCCACTGAGATATGCTGGAGTGAGCCCGTGCTTCAGGAAGGAGGCAGGCGCCCACGGCAAGGATACCAAGGGGATATTCAGGGTCCACCAGTTCGAGAAGGTTGAGCAGTTCAGCTTCTGCAGGGAGGACCAGTCCTGGGTTGAGCATGAATTCCTGATCAGGAATGCCGAGGAGCTCTACAGGTCGCTCGGCCTCCCCTACAGGGTTGTTAACATCTGTGTCGGGGAGCTTGGACCCATAGCGGCTAAGAAGTACGACCTAGAGGTTTGGATGCCTGCCCAGGGGAGATACCGCGAGGTTGTCTCCTGCAGCAACTGCACAGACTACCAGGCTAGGAGGCTCAGGATTAGATACAGGGAGGCTCCCCACATAGAGGAGACCAAATACGTCCACACACTCAACAGCACGGCGATAGCAACTGAGAGGACCATTGTCGCGATATTGGAGAATTATCAGAGGAGGGATGGCTCTGTTGAGATCCCTGAGGTCCTACAGCCCTACATGAGGGGCATGACCGTTCTAAAGCCCAAGTCCTAGCCGACGGGGAAAAATTAGTTAAGAGGGTGCTTTATTGTTGGGCTGAATGGCTAGGAAGAGGGTTGTTGTCATTAATGGTGATGGGACCGGCCCAGAGCTTGCCGAGGCTGCGCTACGCGTCATAGACACCCTCCGCCCCGATATCGAGGTGGTGAGGTGTGAGGCTGGATACGAGTGGTGGCTCTCAGCCGGGAAGCCCAGCCTACCGAACCTTATACCTCCCGAGACCTGGGAGGCCATAATGAACAGCGACGCATGCCTCAAGGCCCCGACCACAACCCCGCCAGACCCTAACGCACCTGGAAGCGTAGCGGTAAACATTAGGAGGAGGATGGACCTCTACGCCAACCTAAGACCGATCAAGACGTTTAAGGGTAGAGTTGGACCGCTCGGGGAGGTGGACTTCCTCTGTGTCAGAGAGGCGACTGAGGGCCTATACATTGGGGCTGAGGTCATGCTTGACCAGGACACGGCGATAGCCATCAGGAAGATAACGAGGAGGGGTTCGGAGAGGATTGCCCGCGTCGCATTCAGGGAGGCAGTCAACCGAGGCTACAAAAAAGTCATCGCAATCACGAAGCGAAACATATTGAGGCTGACGGACTCGGTATTCTGGAACAGCGTCGAGGCAGTGTCTAAAGAATTTCCAGGAATCGAGCTCGAGGAATACTACATAGACAATATGGCGCAGCAGCTGGTTAAGAACCCGCAGAGGTTTAACCAGACAGTCCTCCTAAGCACAAACCTCTTCATGGACGTCATCTCGGAGCTCTCCTCCTCCCTGATAGGCAATATAGGCCTCGTATACTCGGCAAACATTGGGGACAGATATGCGATGTTCGAGCCCGCACACGGGAGCGCACCCAAGTATAAGGGCCTCTACAAGGTCAACCCCACCGCAACAATCCTCTCAGCGGCCTGGATGCTAGACTACCTCGGCTACCATAGATACGCTAAGAGCATCTTCGCAGCGACGGAGAAGGTGATAGAGGAGGGTAAGACCGTAACCTACGACCTTAACGGCAACGCAAGCACTCTAGAGATGGCCGACGCCATTGCGAAGGAGGCCGTGAAAATATTCGACAGCCTCTAAGCCCTCGCACCCCTGGCTGAGAGCCTAGACAAGAGCCCCTGAAGACTCCCATCCCTCTCAAGCCGTGAGACCCAGTCAACCTCCTCACCACCCCACTCCCTCTTCAGCGCCCGATAAGCCAGATCCACCGTCTCCACAACCCTCCTCTCCGTAGTATCGATCTGGAAGACGCGCCCCTCACCCACCTTACGGAGCGCATCAACATACACGACGCCCAGCAGCTCGGCCTCAACATTCTCAAGCACCTTCGCCTCCGGATAACCCCGAAGCCTTAGCTCCTCCAAAAGCCTCAGCGGACTCCGCCTCAAAACAATAACAGCGCCTATGGGGATGCCGCGCGGCTTGAAGACAATGTGTGTAGCTATCACCGCGTCCCTGCCCTCCCTCCTGATCTTGGCCCCCGCCCTTGCCGAAAGCTTGGCGGGGTGGACCTCAAGCTCGCCGGGGTCGGCCAGCTCACCGAGCTCGAGCATAAGTGCACCTATCCTCTCAGCCAGCCCCAAGGCCACATTGGACTTACCAACACCTGGCGTCCCAGCTACGAGGTAGGCCCTCATCAAGCCTTATCAAAAACCCGCTCAAGGATTTATGTTGGCTTGCCGGCAAGACTTGTCATCTCTTCGCCGAGGAGTCTGAGCCGTGAGAGGGGTATAGCCGCGGAGACGGCGGCTTTAGTCTATGGGCTCTTCACAGAGGAGCTGGAGCTTGAAAGTGACCCCGCCATAAATTATGTCAACCCGGTCAGGCGGCAGGTGGAGGCCTTGAGGCTGGTAGAGGCCATCGCGAGGGAGTACGGCGGAAACCACTATCACCTACACATCACCGGGCTTGACATATACTTTGACAGATTCAACTTCTGTTTCGGCCTCGCATCAAACCGCTCCGCAGTCGTCTCTACCTACAGGCTAAAACACCCAAGCACCGAGAAGTTCATCGAGAGGTTGAGGAAGGAGGTAGCCCACGAGGTCGGGCACATGCTCGGCCTAAAACACTGCCCCAGCCCCCGATGCGTCATGTTCTTCAGCAACAGCATCCTTGACACCGACTTGAAGAGCGTGGAGCCCTGCCCCAGATGCAGAGACCTGCTCAAGAAATAGCCATCCAAAAGCAAAAAACAGAAACGAGCGGGAATAGACTGTTAGAGAGGGATTTCTGGGCATGCCCTATTTACGTAAAATTTGTTACGCAAAACTCCATTGGTCAGATATGGCTTCAGATGGTTCAGAAGCAGATTTGAGGGCGAAGTTACGGGAGCTTATAATCGATGAGCAGGAGCTCACGGCTGCGCTCATAGATAGGGCTAAACGGTTCATAAGGCTGACCCGCGACGGCAAGGTCGTCTTCATGGTCCCGCTGGATAAGCTGCCTATATGGGCCCGAGTACTTCTATATCTTTCCGGCAAACGCCTGGCAAAGGAGGCTGGATTAATCGAGAACGATGTAGCCACGGTTGAGGAGATATCTGCGGCCATAGGAGCCGAATACTTCACGGTGGCCTCACGCCTCAGGGAGCTTAAGGACCAGTATCTTGTCAGGGCGGTGGAGCGGGGCGGCTACATAGTCCAGCTAGCTAGGCTCCAAGAAATCCTAGAGAAGATTGAGAGATCCCTCGAATCCAAGTCTCAGAACTGACGCATGTGTGGAGGCCTGGCCTTTAGCCTTGGTAAGAACACGGTAATTACAGGAAAGAAAGTTATTATCGTGATTTATATTCTCCTGGGCTTTGAGTGGGTTAAGGCACCGGCGGTTGGTGTAGCTCTTTATTGGGGTGTGGTTGTGGTGCTTGACTGGCCTTGGCCCTCTGTCTTAGGTGTCTCGCCCTTCTGCTTCAGGTATTCTTCCAAGTATTCTCTGGTCAGGACTTTTGCCTCTAGTAGGTTGACTATGGAGTTTGGCGAGGCTACGCCTGTCAGCCTCCCTATATTCCCCCTGATCTGCCTCCACTTGAGATAAGTGTTCCCCGTCTTAGACCTGTATATCACGCCGAGTATATCTGCGGCCTTAACAAACCTGATATCCCTGATCTTGGCCAACTCTATCTTGCTGGCCGCCTCCACGTAGATCTCCCCCTTGTCCGCGTCTCTCTCCGGGAAGATTGTCGGGTCCTTAAGATAGCCTTTCGGGATGAGGCTTAGGCAGGTATTATAGATGATGAACATCCTGAAGCGCTCCAGCGCCGTCTTTACCTCTATCTCCATGGCAGCCTCCTCTCCAGCCTATATAACAGGAGCCCGCAACCCTTAAACGTTCAGCTTCTAGCCCCCTTTTAACACCGCCCCCAAGGGAGAGGCTCCACATCCTGTATTACACTTTCACTCTACTGGGGATAGTCTTTATTGTGGCTGGCCTCCTCTGAAGAGTTGGAGAGGTTGGCTAGGGCTCGGTTGGGGCAAGTGGGAGCGGAGGCGAGGCCGACCCACATACGCGAAGTCATACTCGAGAACTTTATGTCCCACGAGTATTCCCGGATCAGGCTTGAGCCGGGGCTAAACGTTATCACGGGCCCTAACGGCTCGGGGAAGTCCTCCATCCTGCTCGGCCTTTCTGTGGCGCTGGGCCAGACTTATACGGAGAGGGGGCAGAGGCTGAGCGACCTTATAAGAAGGGGGAAGGAGGCCGCCAGGCTTACTGTCGTCTTGGACAATTCTCCGGTGGATGGGGAGAGGCCGGTCTCCTCTATCAAGTCGGACGAGATCACGGTAACACGTTTCATCAAGAGGAGCGGCGAGTACTGGCACTATGTGAACAACAGGTTTACTCCCAAGGCCGAGCTCGAGGAACTTCTAAGGAGGCTTGGAATCAACCCCAACAACGCCCTCATAATAATGCACCAGAACATGATAGAGAACTTCGCCGCCAGAGATAACGTCGAGAAGCTCAGGGCGATGGAGGACGCGGTCGGCCTATCACATCTCAGAGAGAGACTGCTCGAGGCTGAGAGTAGGCTGAACAGCCTCAGATCAGAGGAGGCGTCTGTCAAGCGTCTCCTCTCAGAGGCGGGCGAGGCCGTAGAGTATTGGCGGAGGGAGCTCCAGAAGCTCCAGCACCTAAAGGAGCTCGAGGAGAGGAGGAAGAGCCTCGAGCTAGAGTATGCGTGGAGCTTGGTCCATCAGGTTGGGAGGAGCCTCGAGAGGAGGAGGCTGGTTCTTGAGAGGATGTTGAGGGAGAAGGCGAGGCTCGAAGAGGAGGCGGCCGCCTACGGAGTGGAGGCGACTTCCCTGAGAGAGAGGATCCGCCAGAGCCTCTACGTCTCCGCGAGTCCAGAGGAGATTTTGGAGGCCGTCGACCTCTTGGTGAAGGCCGCTGTGGAGGAGGGTGTGAGGAGGTATAGGGTCTCGAGCCTCGAGAGGGAGGTCTCTGAGGCCCAGTCGGAGATTAACAGTCTATTGAGGGAGTTTGAGGAGAGGCGGGCGTCGGCCTTCGAGAAGGGGGAGGAGGTCGCGACTGAGAGGGAGCCCTCAGCGGTGCTCGAGGACCTGAAGCTGACAGCCCTCGAGATTGCCTCTCTCGGCAAGGTGATCCCCGACGCCGAGACCATGTATTTCTTGGCGGACTCGAGGTTCAGGGAGGTTGAGCTGAGGGCTAGGCAGGTTGAGGAGAACGTGAAGAGGGCTATTGAAGAGGTTGAGAAGAGGAGGCAGATCTGGAGAGACAAGCTCAGGGAGATTATCGACGATATTAACCCGGTTTATCAGAGGCTCTTGGAGGCGGTCGGCGGGAGGGGGTTGATCAGGATTAGGGGCCTCGACGACCCTGTCACCGCTAGTCTGGAGCTGATGGCCGGGTTCAGGGGGATGGAGCCTATGATAGTTGACGCCCACACGCACAGCGGGGGCGAGAGGGTGGTGGCAACCATCGCATTCCTCCTAGCCCTCCAAAGCTACGTCAAGTCGCCGATAAGAGCAGTAGACGAGTTCGACGTACACCTAGACCCCCTGAACAGGGAGATGGTGACCAAGATGCTAGTCGAGATCGCCCGCTCCTACCCCTCGACCCAGTTCCTATTCATAACTCCCGGGAGGCTCCCAATAACAGACGGCTTCAACCTCATAATCGTCCAGAACGTTTCCGGCTCCTCCTTCGTGACAAGCTCGGTGGATGACGGATGAGCAGGGTAGTCAGGATTCCTAGGGAGGAGCTCCTCAGAATGATCTCGATCCTCGGCGAGATTGAGTCGAGGAGGCTGGACCCCTTCAGCGTCGATGTCTCCTCACTGCTCTCGAGGCTCCGCGAGATAATTGAGAGGGAGAGGGATGTTGAGACGATCGTCCTCGACGCCGAGACGCTATACAGGGTCTCAGTGGTGCTGGGGCTTCAGCAGAAGTGGATTAGGGAGAGGGCCTCCTCCCTCTTCATCGACGCAGGCATGATCTACTCCAAGATAGTCGGGTCAGACCCCAAGTCCCTCGTTGCGGCCCTTCTCCAGGCCTGGAGACCGATAGTCAGGCTTGAGCAGATCTCGACAGACCTGCTCATGAGGGGGTATCAGCACTTCCTCTCAAGGCCGACTAGGGGTTCGGCCGGTCTGGAGACTATGCAGCTCGCGGTGGGGCGTTCCAGCGCCTACGAGGCTATTGAGAGCCAGATAAGCCGAGAGCTCGAGGAGCTTTTAGCGGAGCTCTCATCAATCGGCGGCTGGGTTAGGTATTGGGACTTCGTCAACATGAGGGGAGACAGGAGGGATAGGGCATATCTCCTCAGCTACCTCATCTCAAGAGGAGAGGTTGAAGTGAGGGTTAACACTTTAAGTGGCGAGATCTGGATAAGGGCGGTGGAGAAGGTTTCAGACGAGCCTAGAACAACATCTCTCGCACTAACCATTGGCAGATGATGGAGAGTGAGCGGTGAGGAGCTGGGTAAGCTGGAGAAGAAGATGGCGCAGGCGGTAGCCCTGATTCTCGCATCTGGGCATAGGCTTCCGGGCGTGCGGGGTTGGGAGCTGAGAAGGAGGCTAGGCAAAAACTTCCCCAAGATAATAAACTCCCTAGACTCGAGGCTGAAGCAGATAGGCTTGAGGGTCAAGGTTGTCCCAGACCCTGAGGCGGGGCCGGAGGACTTGGATAGGGCCCGCTTCTACATCGTCCTCTCAGACCCCCTCACCCTCTCAGACGTGCAGACACTCGGCTACAGCCTAGACGAGCTCGCAATACTATCGGCTACACTCGCATACCTACTCGCGAAGAATGGCAGCTCCTCCGAGAAGGAGGTCGTCGAGATGCTGGAGACAAAATATCCGAGGTGGCGGGTGGAAGCCGCCCTAGAGAGGCTCGCTAGGAGGGGATATCTCAACAGGACAGAGGAGGGCGTGGTGTCCATCGGGTGGAGGACACTCGTCGAGGTGGATAAGCAGGAGCTACTCAAAGCCTTCGCCTCCCTCAGCACAGAAGGAGTAGTTGGCCAAAGCGCAGAGAAGGGTGAGACAGGGGAGGGAGAGTCTTAATCAGCCCGTCATCTTACAGCCTAACACCACTGAAAGGAAAGAATCATGCATACAATGAAAAACTTCTAATCCACCTTCTATTCGATGCTAACTGAGAAGAGGGGATGATATGCAAGTCGCTCTTCAGATGTGGACGCTGGTAAAGGCCGGTTACGATTTTTGGCAGTGGGCTATTCTTGTATTGCGCCGACTTGACGTAGCATTCCCAGCTCGTCATAGTTTTCCCATTCTTCTACAATCTTCCCATCTCTAAATCTCATGATGCCTATAGTCCTTATTGATATCTTTCTGTTTGTGGGCGGCAGCCCCAACAACTCACCTTTATTCGTTCCCGACACTGTCATACGATAGCATAGCCTATCACCAGAGGTGAAGAGCTCATCCACATGGATATACATGTCAGGAAAAGCTTCCTTCATTCCACGGACAAATCGTGACCATTCATCTCTTGTCAAATCGGCCATCTCACCATTACCATGATAGACATAGTCCTTATCATAGATCTCATCTATCACACTCAGTTCACCACGGTTGTATGAGTCCACCATTTTATGTACAGCCCTTTCCATCTCACTAGCTGACATGCGTTTATGTGTTCATCCAAGGTATTAAGCCATACTACGCTACTTTAAAGTTGGTTGCCCAAACATACTTAATAGATAGGGCCTTGAAATAAGGGACTCAATAAAACTGGTTACTTAAAGTGTTATTATTTTCCCCGTTCTAGCAGACTCCTCTGCAGCTAATACAACCTCTAAGGCATGTCTAGCCTCTACCGGCGTAACTATGCTGGGTTTTTCATCATTCAATAGACATTTTACGAAATAGCCGATCTCCTCCTTTAACGCCCCCACAATCTCTCCATGGATTACCGGCCAGTGCATGGTGTCGTATCTCTTGACACCACTTTTTCCATTAACCTCTAAGCCCGTGTCTCCACAGTCTATGTATAGAGCCCCTTCAGTTCCCAGGATTTCCATTTTCGCATCTATCGCGAAAGCAGTATTATCTGGAAGGAGCCAAAGACTTTCACATACGCCTTTAGAGCCGTTAGAGAAATTATACACCGACCATGTTATCTCTGGGTTAGGTGAGTCGCGGATGTTTATCCATGTTGCATAGACGCTTTTAACGCTCTCTCTCGTGTACCAGAGCATGAGGTCTGTGTCGTGAATAGCGTCTAAAAGTATTGGTGACCCATATTTGAGATGGGGAGCGGCGAATCCTCCAGGGATATTTCGTCTAGTGTACATTGAGACTATTTTCCCTATGTCTCCCCGATCTATGATGTCTTTTGCTTGGGCGTAGCGGCTTTCAAATCGTAGGATGTGCCCTACCATGAAGTGGACCTTATTTTTCTCAGTACTAGCTATCATTTCATCGGCGTCTTTTAGGTTTCCAGCTATCGGCTTCTCCACCAATACATGTTTTCCAGCCTCTGCTGCAAGTATTACAGGCTCTCTATGTTCTGGAACGTGTGTAACGACGCTGACCGCTTCAACTTCAGGGTCTGCAACCGTCCTCCCCCAGTCAGTATACCACTTCTCAGCTCCGTATCTATTTGCAATCTCCCGCGCTCTAGATTCGGTACGTGAGCATACCGCAACCAACTCAACGTTCGGAAGCTCTGTCAGGACCCGGGCATGCTTTTCACCGAACCAGCCGAGCCCTATGACGGCGAAACGGACTTTTTTCATTGCGAACCATTTTTGGATAGCTCTTATAAATATCTAGAGTTTTTAGCGACATAGCCCGGTAGAGATGTGGTAAAGCCTAGCTGAATTCTCTTAGGAGGGCTTTTTTCTCTAGCTCTATTAGCTTCTCGATTAGTTTGGGTGAGATTCGGGGCTCCTCAGCAAGGAGCTGCTCCGCCTCCTTGGGACCAACTCCTCGGGCTGAGAGTACGAAGGCAGCGGCCTTCCCATACTTCTCGACCAATGGCGCCGTTTTCTCCGCCTCCCTCCAGAATCTGCGCGACTCAGCCGTCTTTCCCCGCATGACCCTCTCCACATCCTCGCGCCCTCCGACACTCACTAATCCGACCCGGATTGAGCCACAGTTTGGGCAGACAGGTTTATTGTCCATCTCGCCGACTTCAACCGTCTCCACGTATTTCCTACAGTCTATGCAGGCTAGGACTATTAGCTCGCTGTTTATTCTTCCGCGAACAGCGTTTATAATGAGTTTATGCATTCTCTCGGGCGTGTAGGTCTCGTATTCATACTGGTATCTATTGATTGTTAGGGAGGCTAGGGGGCTCGGCTTCTCCAAGCTGCAGGCTACCACACCCATCTCCCCACTCCTTATCTTTCCCAGAAGCGTCTTTACACCCTCCCAGTCATAGTCTGTGAAGATGGTGAATCTGAGGGCCTCGAGGTAGGCCGGTGTCCCCCTCAGAGACTCCACAAGCATCTGGGCGCTCACGTCTAGGAGGCTGACGTCCTTACCCACGACGCCCATCTTCCTGGCCACGTGGACTAGCCTCCTCCTGAAGACGCCTGAGGACTCTACAGCCCTCCTGAGCAGATCATCGTCTAGAATCTCTGGGAGGGCCTTCTCCACGTCTGAGGCGTCTAGGTTCTTAGACTTGAGCACTACCCTGTAGGGGTCTGACTGGGCTGAGACCGGCGCGCCTATCCGCTCTGCCAAGTATACTGAGAGGAGGCGGGCTAGGGTTCTGTTGATTCTCAGTCCGCCTGTTACATGGAAGATGACATATTCTCCCGTCTCCTCAACAACTGCGAGCTTATCGGTGGGGACTGGGATTCCCATCTCGATGTGCTGCTCAACCTCTCTGAGCGACCTCTCCATGAATCGCGGCGAGACGCCATAGGCCGATGCAAGCAAGGCCGCCGCCTCACTAGGCCCCACACCACCCATCCTAGCCTCCAAGTACCGCCTCCTGATGGAGCCCACCTCCATCGCAACCTCTAAAGGCACGGGAATCTCGTCTCCCACCCATGACGGCACCGCACCCTCACCCTCCTTAAGCCTAGCAACGTAGGTCCTAGTCCCGGAGAGGTTCAGTATCACCCACGCCCTCCCAGCAAGAATGAAGCGCGTACCCACCTCTCCGTACTCCGCGACGAACGCCTCGTCCAAGATTCCCACAGGCTCCCCTGTCGCCTCCTCTACGACTAGGTACTGTTTCTCCTCTGGAATCATTGAGAGGTTGTCGAAGTAGTATTCTATGAGGCGTCTGGCCTTGACGGGTTTTGATACTGTCCCGTCGATTATCCTAGCAACACCGAGCGTCTCCATGTACTTGAGCAACATGTCAAGGTCTGAGTCCTCGAGGCTTGAGAAGTTGTATGTCTCCCTGAGGAGTGATGCGATCTCTTCTCTTGAGAGGCGGCCGTATTCGAGGAGGAGGCCGGCTATCTGGTGCATCGCGACGTCTAGACTGTTCTTCACAACCCGGACGGGCTCAAGCTCTCCCCCTTTGGCCTTCCTGGCTATGACGACTGCTTCGAGAGCGTCGTCAGAGTCCATCACTATGACGACCCCGCGGGCGGTGCCTCCTATTCTGTGGCCGCTGCGGCCAATCCGCTGTATCAGCCTTGTTACCTCCCTAGGTGAGTTATACTGGATGCAGAGGTCTATTCTCCCCACGTCTATGCCCATCTCGAGGCTTGAGGTGCAGATGAGCCCCTGTACCTCTCCATACTTCAGGTCTTTCTCAGCCCTCACCCTATGGTCTCTGGAGAGAGAGCCGTGGTGGATTGAGACTGGGAGTGTCTCATCCCAGGCCTTGAACCTGTTTGCAAGGGCCTCTGCGAGGGGTCTCGTGTTTGTGAATACGAGTGTGGAGGAGTGGTTTGAGATAAGCTCCACTATGGTCCTCATCCTAGCGGCGACGTCTGGTGCGACGCCTATCGCTTCACCCATCTCCACGTCAACCCTGCTAGGCTCGGGGAAGACAACATCCACCTCAAGCGCCCTCGGCATCCTAGTCTCCACAACCACAAACCTCCCCCCAGGTCCCACGAGGAAGCGCGCAACCTCCTCAGGCTCGCCTACAGTAGCCGAGAGGCCGATCAGCTGGAACGGCCTACCCGTAATCCTCCTCAGCCTCTGGAGCGCCACGGCGAGCTGCGCCCCGCGCTTGTCAGTCGCGAGCTCGTGGACCTCATCCACCACTACCCATCTTAGGTTCGCGAAGCTCCTCCTAATTACGCGGCCTATCAGGAGCGACTGGAGAGCCTCGGGCGTGGATATCATTATCTGCGGAGGGCTGAGTGCCTGGATTCTCCTCTCGCGCTGGGGTGTATCGCCATGCCTGACCGACACGGAGATGTCGAGGCGGCGCGACCACCACTCAAGCCTGTCGAGCAGGTCCCTGTTCAGGGCCCTCAGAGGGGTAATGTAGAGCGTCGAGACAGGCCTGACTGAGGGGTCGGTCAGTATTGTGCTGAGTATTGGAAGGAGTGCGGCCTCGGTCTTCCCCGTGCCGGTCGGCGAGACGATTAAAACATTCTCACCCCTGAGAATGTGGGGGATAGCCCGCCTCTGCGTCTCGGCCAGCCCCCCAAACCTCTCCCTAACCGCCTCAATCACTGGGCGGCAGAGAAGCTCCTCCCCGTCCTCTGACAAGCCCTCCACACACAATCCATCATGTCCAGACTCATAACCTATTCGTAATACTTGGATTGGGGTATGTGTTATAGGGGGTTGGCAAAGGAGGGGAGGGTGCTGGGCATCGTTGGGTACTCGCTGATAGGGCTGGCCCTAGCGCTGGCTTTGGCCTATCTCTTAATCTTTTTCGAGCCGCCGGGCGAGGTGTGGAGGCCCCTACACGTTAGGCTCCTAGTCCTAGCCTCGGTCACGGGGATGGCTTTCTTCATAGCCTGGGTGGGTGTAGCACTGCTCCAACAGAGGCGAAAAACCTCTTGATGCTCATGCCCTAACTCTCTTGCCACAGTGGGGGCAGTAGACCGCCTCCTCAGGAACCGGCTCGCCACAGTGGATACACTTGACATAGACCACCTCCTCGCCAGCGGTGGGGGCCTCAACCCCAGCCGCCTCGGCAGGAGCCTCTTCGCGGGGAAGTGCCACGACCTCGGCCTCGCCCCCCGCCACCTTCTCCTCACCCCTAGTCTCTGCTGGTGTCTCGGCTGCAGCTGCCTCCTCGGCACCCCGCTCTAAGGTTGCTCTTATAACCTCACCGCGCGGTGAGAGTGCGAGACCCACAACCCCTGATAGAGGCGCCATCGCGGCGAGGAGGAGTATGTAGGCCAGCGTAGGGTCCACAAGCAGGCTTCCTGCGACGGCGCCTATGAGGGCGTCCATAACCGGGTTATAAATAAGTGTGAGCCAGACTATCAGGCCTACCAGTATGCCGGCTATAGAGGCTATTGAGGCGGTCGTGAACGATCTGCAAAGTATCGCCGGGACAAGGGCTGCAACCACCAGCCCCAGAGCCGTAGCCGGGAAGGGCAAGCTGATTCCTAAATACACTAACAGCGGGGCGAGGACGGCCCCACCGAAGGCCGCAATAATAGACCCAGCTACTCGAGCCTGCGACACCATGAAGGCCTACCAGCGCTCTACCTATTCAACCAACATCCATAAATAAATTTAATACTGCCCACTATGCCACGCCTTTTAGTGTCCTACAGCCCGATTCTTAAAGACTTCTCTACCTAGTGTCTTAGGGGTCTGCGGGTAGTAGTGATGAGATATCCGAGGCTCTGAATTCCGTGACGTTAAGAGCACAGGCACTTCAAGGGAGTTGAAATATTTCCAGAAGAAGAGTTGTAAGGCTGCTATTATAGGCGTTGCAAATTCAGGTGCAGCAGACCGCCCCCGTAGTCGGCGATAGAGAGTGGATGACTGTCTTGGAAGAATACATGGCAGGCGATATGATCAATGGTGCTAAGCTTAGACGCGTTAAACTCTAACCCACCAAAGCATTTCTCGTCAGAATATTGTAAAAAGAGCTTAGAATGGAGGAGACATAGAGGAAAACGGCATATCTCTGGTGCGGATAATTAGGGAATTTTCAACGACTTTTGTTTTTAAGAGTTCTTTGTTTAACAAAATTTTTAGAAGAAGACCAACAGTTGTTGAGTATTTTCATAGAGTGGCCGATTAATCTAGCAATGAGGTGGGATAGTCTGTGTATAAAAATGTATGAAAAAATATTTGAGAGGAGAGTTGACGTTAAATAAAGTATTCAATAGTGTATGCGCGTGGTGGAGCAATCCAGAAGAAATTTTCTAAAAACAGCCTCGACAGCCCTTTTAACGGTAGCAGTTGGCTTAGCACCAGCTGCCAGAGGGAAGACCTCCAGAAGATATGCAATGCTGATCGATGTGGATAAATGCTACGGATGCATGGCCTGTGTAGTCGCGTGCGCAGCGGAGAACAACGTCCCACTCGGAAACTTCAGGACATGGATAGAGTATCTGGAAAAACCTGACGGGACTAGAATCTTCATACCCAAGCAGTGCAACCACTGCGAAGACCCGCCATGCATACCTCCATGCCCAACCGGGGCAACGTATAAGACTGCTGAGGGGCTTGTCCTAGTGAACGACGACCTCTGCATTGGATGCGGCGCGTGTGTGAAGGGCTGCCCGTATGGAGCCCGGTTTATAAACCCGGTTAAAGGGGTTGCAGACAAATGTACTTTCTGTGACCACCGTCTCCAGTACGGCCTTCTCCCCGCCTGTGTAGAGGCCTGTCCCACTGGTGCGAGAATCTTCGGCCCTCTCGGCGAAGAGAATGAGCTTACAGATATTGTGAATAGTAGGCCGACCCAGGTTCTGAAACCGCACACAGGAGCCAAGCCCCAGATATACTATCTGGACTTGCCTGACGAGGTGAACAGGTGAGATGTCACTGGGATATTATTATCCAAATGAGGCTGCTGAGCCGCTTCTCTGGCACCCAGTCCTATTCGCATACACATTGCTGATATCCGGTGCCGACCTCCTCATTCTCGCATCTCTGGCCTATCTATCAGGCTCTCTGAGGAGGGCTATACCGTTGATGACTATGCTCGGCATAAGCTTCTTCGCAGTCGTGCTTCTAGGACCATTGGCAGACCTCCGCTCTCCTCATAGGGCTGTGATGATATTCACGTCCCCCCATCTCTCGCCAACCCCTACAAATCCGGGCATCTCGCTGATAGCCTTCCAGTCATGGATCTGGATTATAGCTTTAATCCTGTCCATATTATTCGCGGTCCTCACCTTCTCCTACTACTCCTACCAAGCATCGCTGACAACTATGGATGTGAGAAAGAGGATATACCGGTTTTTCAGCCTAGGCATAACTACTCCCGAGAAATATCGTAGGGCCGAGCTTCTGGCTAAAGTGGTTGCGGTCGCAATGCTTGCGCCTCTTACACTATGGGGAATTTACCCGGCCTCGATGCTATTCACTCAGACTTGGAACCCTGTCTGGAGGGGGTGGCCGCTGCTCCCAATAATCTATTTCGCAGATACTTTCGTGGTGGCTACGGCGGTTTTCGTGCTTGTCTACTATGTTTGGAGGCTTAGGGCCTTGGAGCGTGAGGTCCTCACGCCTATTCTGAAGATACATGCGGCGGGCTCGCTCTCAGTGGCCGCGTTGACGGGGCTCCAGATTGCTGTATGGTGGTTCTGGTCGCCCTCCATGGCGGAGATGGTGAAGCCGCTAATACCATATTTCTACGCCGTGATAGCTCTACTCCTGACGTCGTTCTTCCTCTCACTACTCTCTATCCGATACCCCCTCATCAGCGTAGCGGTGTCACTAGCAGCCTTTATCGGGACATTCACCAACAAGTGGAACATCTTGATTAACGCCCAGCTGGTATCTAAGACGGGTCTTGCATTCTTCGAGCCAGAGCTTCACGGACTATGGTTTCTGGAGATGATTGCCCCGATGGCGGCAGGCATAGGCCTCTTCCTCCTCCTATCCATTATCTTCCCACTGGAGGTGAGGGAGAATGGTCAGTAGGAGAACTGCTGTCAAAGGCGTCATAGGAGTCGCATCGCTAGGCGTATTCCTAGCGGGCTACTGGAAGACAATTGAGAGGGCGATTAAGCCGTCAACGATGCTTTACAAACCCGACAAAATCACTGGATCGGGTGTCAGATACGTATATTCATCGTGTCTGGGATGTAACGTTAGGTGCGGAATAAGAGTCAGGGTGGCGGTCTACGACGGCGTAGAGGTAATAGACAGGATTGAAGGAAACCCATACCATCCATATAACAGATACGTATCCGCCGAGCATCAACTCAGCCGATACGATCATCTAAACTACAACACACCTGTACACGAGTCCCTCAAGGTAGCTGGGACGCTCTGCCCGCGAGGCCAAGACGGAATACACTATGTCTACGACCCCTACAGGGTTGTTAAGCCGTTGAAGAGGGCTGGGCCGAGGGGTAGTGGCAGATGGAAGGAGATAAGCTGGGAGCAGCTTGTCAAGGAGGTTGTTGAGGGTGGGGTTATAGAGGAGACTGGGGAGAGGCTGCCGGGTCTCAGGGAGATATTCGTCTATGGGAGGTTAAGGGACGCTGGATTTGAAAACCCCGGCGAGTTGTTAGCAAGCATCAAGAAGGATGTTGATGAACTGCTGTCGAAGGCCGCTGACAAAAAAGTAAGTGGAGAGGAGTTAGATGCTCTATTGTCCTCGTTTAAGGAGAAGTGGGCCAGAATATTGGGCGAGAAAGGTCTTAGGCTTGAGGATGTTTTAGTAGACCCTGACAACCCCGACCTCGGCACAAAGGCCAACATGCTAGTCTATATGAGGGGGAGGGGGCAGGACAACGCAGACGTTTTCACTAGCAGATTCGTAGCAGCTTTCGGATCCGTGAACTGGCTACGCCACACATCCTCATGCCAGCTGGCCTTCTACACAGGCAACTATCTCTGGTCGGGCTACTATGACATAAACCCTGACGCGAGGGGGGCGAAGGTCATAATAATGGCGGGTGCGGCAATGGGGAGAATACATCCGGGAGCTACTGGGCAGGGGCTCCTCATCGAGAGGGCTGCTGAGGGGGAGCTAAAAGTCTACTATGTCAACCCCTTGTCTCCGAGAACTGCTGCGAGACGGAACATAGTCTGGGTGCCAATAAAGCCTGCCACTGATGCAGCTTTTGCACTGGCAGTAGCGCAGATACTGATTCAGAACGGCTGGATCAACAGGGGCTTCCTAGAGAGGCCTTCGAAGAAGGCGGCTGAGGCGATAGGCTACCCCTACCACAGCGACGCCACATGGCTTGTGGTGATGGAGGAGGGGCACAGCCTCTACGGCTCGATTCTCACCGACAAGATGGTGGGGCTAGGTGAGGAGGGTAAGCCGGTCGTCTATACGGGGGAGGGCTTAGCGGTTAGCGAGGAGGTGGACAGGGCCGCGCTCGAGTTCTCGGGCAGAGTAAAGCTATCAACGGGTGAGGAGGTCCTAGTTAAAACAGCCTTCACGATCTTCAAGGAAACGGCCTTCAGCAGGACAGTCGAGGAGTGGAGCAGCATCTGCGGAGTACCTGTAGAGACGATAAACCGGATAGCGAGGGATTTCGCCGAGGCATCGCCCAGAGCTGCCACATATATCCATCGAGGCGCAGCGATGCACCCCAACGGAGAATACACTGTCTGGGCACTACGCGCCTTAGACATCCTCGTTGGAAACTTCCATAGGTCGGGCGGCCTATTAGCGAGGCCTTCCACAACGAGCTACAATAGCTACCTGTACAACTGCGGTGCTAGCGGGTTCGGAGAACCGCCCAGGTGGGGCCCAAGCATTGACAGACACCGGGCGGAGTATGAGAAGACTTTAATGTTTTATAGGAAGGTCAAGAGGGGTGAGAACCCATACCCCGCTAAAAGGCCTTGGTATCCGCTGACACCTGAGGAGAGCTATACCGAGCTCTTCGCAGGAATCGACCAAGCCTACCCGTACCCGGTGAAGGCTTTGATACTCTACTTCGCCAATCCCGTCCTCTCAGTCAACAATGGCGTTAAACTCGTAGAGGTGTTGAGAGATGTTGAAAAGCTGCCACTGTTCATCGGCATAACCACAACCATAAACGAGACCTATATCTACGCAGACTACCTCGTCCCTGACACAACATACCTCGAGACAGGGACCAACGGTGTCCAATTCCTCTACGCAAGCGGGATGGGGCTGCTCCTGGCCGAGGCCTGGAGGTCTCCCGCGATAATGCCTCTGACCGAGAGGATTGCTGACGCCCCAGATGGAAGCCCACGCTACGCATCGATGTGGGAGTTCTTCATAGACTTGGGAAAAGCCCTCAGGGCCCCGGGCTACGGCGATAAAGCAATCCCAGGAGTTAAGGGGAAGAAGTATGAGGGGCAGTGGTTCCCACTACACAGCTTCTGGGACTACATTATGAGGGTCTATGCAAACGGCGCAGTCAGCGCCCTTGACAGGGGCATAGTCCCCAAAGAGGTTCCGGCCGGAGACGTGAAGTTCGTCGAGGAAAACTATCCAGTCGCTAGGTTCAGGAATAGGCTTCCCGAAGACGAGTGGCGAGCCGCTGCATACTGTCTTGCGCGGGGAGGAGTCTTCACAAGCTATGCAGCGTCATTCGACGAGAGGGGCTTCTCGAAACGTGGCGTCCCAGGCACAGGGGTCCTACATCTCTGGAATGAGAAACTCGCTAAGACATCCAACAGCATAACTGGTAAAAAGTTCTGGGGAGGGCCTGGATACTTCCCGCCAGCAACGTATGCACCGGTTAAACAAGCCTCAAAAACAATCCCGTTCGCAGGGACATCACTCGACGAGCTCTACCCCTCAAGCCAGTACCCGTTCAAGCTGGTCTTCGAGTCCGGGCCGCTCTACACGAAGCATCGGAGCGGAAACTACTACTGGATTAAGACGATAATGCCTGAAAACTTCGTGTTGTTGAATGAGGCGGACGCTGAAGAGCTGGGGGTGGAGACCGGGGATGTGGTGGTTGTTGAAAGCCCCGTAGGGTCTATTGAGGCACCAGCCGTAGTTACTAGAGCGATTGCGAGGGGTGTTGTGGCAGTTCCTTATGGTATGGGGAGATGGTCTGAGACGGTAGTCTCGAGGCCTAGCTATCTCAAGCTAAGGCAGGAAGCTATTGTTCTGGATGTCCTGCCAGAGAGGGTTGAAATCCCCGAATCCGCCGTAAACCCCGTCAAGAACCTGCCACCCCTCGTAAAGAAAATCCTCTTCACCAACAGGCCCTCCGAATACTTCCAGTCAGGGCTCACAGTTGACGAGTGGAGGTTTAACGGTGTATCACCAAATCCAATACTGTTGGGTGATGAGTCGCTCGGTGGATGGCCTCAACTGTCGTGGCTCGGGGCCTCCCAGTCATACTACACAAACCCTGTCAGAATAGTTAAGACGGGTAAAAAGAAGAGGTTGATGTCGCATCACATAGTCTGGTGAAGGGTCGTTTAGAGTTCTTTAGCCATCCTCTCCAGCTCCTTGTGGGCCTCATGCCCCACCTCCTTTCCCTCTATCACCTCATAGCACTCGGTGACCTCTCTGACGTCCTCACGCTCCGCGACGGATTCACCCGCTGGGAATAGGACGTTATTCTCCTTCGCTATGTGCTGCCTGAGGAGCTGAGTATACTCCTCGCATTTAGAGAATATGGTCTCTGGAGCCGTCTTCCCCTCACTATATGACCTCAAGAGCTCGTCCAACTCTCTCACCAGTTTACGCCCCAGCTCGTGCTCATAGAGCATGACGCCTATCGGCCCACCCTCTCGTGGGATCCCCCTCCTCTCGAGACAGGGGAAGAGGCACCTCTCCTCCTTCCCGTGGTGACACCTATCGATGAAGGACCTGGCAAAGATGAGGAACTTGTTAACAGTCTCAACATCTACCACCCCCCTTCTCTTCATCTCGCCGAGCCTCAACTCGAGCCTTTCCAATGCGGTGAGTATGACCTCGTGGTCAGTGAGTAGGGAGCCTGTTAAACTTGCTTGCGCGTGCTCGTGGGCATGATGGTGGTGCATCGATTGCTGCGTCGCCTCGGACCTATTAAAGCTTGTTCAATCCCTAGGCGATAGAACTAGTACTACGTCGCCGACGTTTGTTCCTGTGGGGCCTGTGACTATGTGGCCTCCGACCTTTTTGAAGAATGTGTAGGAGTCGTTCCTCTCCAAGTATTCTCGCGGGTCTAGGCCGAAGTTCTCCGCTCTTGCTATCTGCTCGGAGCAGGCTACTGCACCTGCTGCGTCTGTGGGCCCGTCCACTCCGTCAGTCCCGACAGAGGCCACCACACATCTGCTATCTCTCCTCAGCCTAGTGAGCGCGGCTAGCGCAAGCTCCTGATTCCTACCACCCACACCATCTCCCCTGACTCTCACAGTCGACTCTCCCCCGAGAACATAGAGGACCCCAGCCCTACCCTCAAGCTCAATCGCCACCGACCCTAGGAGCAGGCCTAGTGATGACGCCTCGCCCTCAAAACTCCTCGAAAGTATCGCGGCATTATACCCCATTTCTCTGGCGGCTTGGGCCGCCGCCTCGCAGGCATCGCCCACACATCCTATCAGAATGTTAGTGACTCTCTGGAAGGCCGGGTCACCGGGCTTGGGCGTCTCCTCCACAGCCCCAGCCATTCCCGCCTCTATCCTCTCCCTAACCCTTGCAGGCGCATCCTGCCAAACATTTCTCCGGACTAGGACGTTGTAGGCGTCCCTAAAGGTTGAGGGGTCTGGGAGGGTCGGCCCCGAGCCCACCACATCCAGCCTGTCGCCCGGCACGTCTGAGAGAATGAGGCACAACACCCTCGCAGGCATCATAGCCTTGGCAAGCTGCCCACCCTTGACCGACGAGATATGCTTCCTCACAATGTTCAGCTCCTCGATCGTAGCTCCAGCATTCATGAGCAGCCTAGAGACCTCGGCCTCGTCTTCTAAGGTGAGGCCGGTGGCTGGTGCGGGGAGGAGGGCTGAGGACCCGCCCGAGAGCAGAAGGATTATCAGCGTGTCGCGGGATACGTTGCTAAGTTCCTCGAGGAGCCGGGCTGTGGCCCTTAGCCCCGACTCGTCTGGTATAGGATGTGAGGCGAGGTGAACCTCCGCCTCTCCCTTAATAACCGATGCGTCAGACCCTGCCGGAGCTATCACGATACACTTTCCAACAGGCCTGTCCAGTACGTCGAGCATCCCCCGCGCCATGCCCGGAGCAGCCTTACCCACCGAGACCACCCATACCTCTCTAAACTCTCTGAGGCGTAGAGCCTCTCCACCGACAATCAGCTCATCTCCCCTAACCTTCACCTTTCTCCGGATAAGCCCCCTAGGCTCGACAGCAGCTAGGGTGGAGCCAATCATGCTGAGCAGGTCCGCAAGAACTCCCTCCCTGCCACTGAATAGGTCCTCCAGATCCGCCAGGTTCTTAATAATGGAATGCCCTACGGCCAATCCAAGATAACTACGGTCAGGGTGGCTTATAGGCTGGGCTATCTCAGTATCTCGAGGAGCTGGATTGGCCGCTCTATGATGAAGTGCGGCCTTGATGATAGGAGTTTCTCCAAACTGTGGACGCCCCCTGTGACGGAGACGGCCATCATTCCTATGGAGCGCGCGGCTAAGACATCGACGACAGAGTCTCCGACATGCATCCCCATGCTCAGCGGGGTGTTGGTCGCATAAGCGGCCTTCAGCAGCATCTCGGGGCTCGGCTTCATCTCGTCCACATCACTCCTACTCACCACGCAGTCGAAGTATTCCCTGATGCCGGCGGTGTCCAGCGAGAGTATCGCAGCATCCCTACAATTGTTGGTTGCGATGCTCATCGATACGCCCATCCTTCTAAGCTCCTCTAACAGCTCGACAACCCCCTCCCTGGCGGCGGCGTTCTCAGCAGCCTCCATCTCACGCTTCACATATATCGAGTTGGCAACCTCGCGGAGATGCCTATACCGTGAGCGGTCGCCATCCGCGACCTTCTCAATTATCTGTGGGATGGAAAGTTCATCTATGGCCTCGACATCCACTGGGAAAGTGTTTACAAGCCAGTTTAGAAACTCCCTCCTAGCCTCCCTTATCCAGGGCTCAGGAAACCTTATCAGGGTCCCGTCGAGGTCGAAGATTACTCCGAGCCGGGGCATTCCTTAAGAGAATCCGAGAGGCTCTGCGTTATAATTGTAACCCTACTGCGCCTTGGGTGTAAAGTATAGCTTCCTACCCACCCTATGCTTCGCGACCAATCCAAGGGCCACAAGCTGGTTTAGGTATACGCTCTCCAACGGCCTAGACCGGCCGGTCTCTATCGACACGTCGAGGGCGGTGACCCTGCCCTTATTCCTCACAACCTGGTATGTCTTTGCGAGGTGTGGCGCCAGCTGGATCTGGGTAACCCCGCCCTGCGGCTGGACAGATGTGGTTTGGGACACCTGATACATCGGACGCGCCTTGAAGTACTCCTCGAGAACCTTGTCAAGTCTCTCAGCAAAGGCGTCAATAACCTTGACCATCTCTATGGAGAGGCTCTCAGAGTTTCGGCCCCGCCCAGTCCATTCGGCCAAAACACTCCGCTGCTCCTCAGAGGGGCTTGCTATGACATACATGTATAGCGGGACGTCCCTGCAGCTCTGAAGCGTGAAGCTCGACCCACAGCCTCTACAAGTCAGTAGAGCCATCGATCCGTCCAGCCTCTCCCCGCAGGAGGGGCAGGCGGGCATGGTCCCCGTGAAGAACTGTATCGTTGTCTCTCTACCGCATGAGGGGCATTTCTCCCGCATCTCTATCGAGGATGAGCCACAGTTCGGGCAGACCTTGACAACCTCCAGAAGCACCCTCCTGAAGACCCCCATCGATGTGAGGGCTTCAAGCATTCTGACCGTCTCCTCGCCGCTCGTCCTGAATAACGCGTCGGCCTGAGGATAGACAATCCTGCTGCCACCATTTCTATTGTTGATACTCGGTCTTAGGACTGTGACGCCTAGGTAGTTGAGAACCCTCCTAATGAAGCCGGCTAGGAGGGCGGGGTCAACGCCTGCGAGAAGACCTGCCTCCTGCCTTTTCACATCGAGTCCCAACACATACACCTCTTCTGTTAATCACCATTCTGCCGGCTGATTCCAGGGGATATTTAGCTTACTGTTTACTGATTATCCTTTTCACAAACAATTAGCTGATGATTTAGCTAGCCGGAAAAACTATCGGTTCTCACCACCAGCCCTAGCCAAGGTCAGAATCAACAGCATCATCCCGACTGGATATGCCAAGAGTATGAAGACCGTGTTCACGGGGCCTAGCAGCTCCCACGCATACCCGCCGACCAGTATGAGGGTGATTGTGGCAGCTGAGGTGATGGACTGTTGCAGGCCCCAGATGGCGCCCCTGTGGATGCTGGCAAGCCCCGAGGAGAGGCGAGAGTCAAGGGCCGGTATGATGAATATGGCTAGCCCCGAGTCCAGCACCATGACTAGGAGGAGCTGGAGAAAAGTTGTGGTGGAGATAAGGATGAGTAGGGCGGGGATCTTTATCAGTAGCTCGAGGAGGCTGAGGCGGAGCCACCACTTCTTAGACTCGACCAGCCTACCGCCTATTGGTGCAAGCATGGAGTAGATGGCCGCCTCTATTGCGAAGATGAATGAGAGCTGGGCCTCGCCCAGTGTGGCGATCTCCCTAGCCCACAATGGAATTATGACCGAGCTCATGGTGGATGCAAGTCCGAGGTATAGGCCGCGCGACAGGATTAGCAGGGATATGAATCTGCGCCTCAACTGGTCATAGGCCTCCCTCACATATGCCGTGACAGGGCGATCCATGCGCTGCCTCCTAGGCTCTCTGAGCCAAACCCTGATAAGGGCGGTCAAGATCGATGCAACGCCTACAGCGACTAGGCTGGCACCGTATCCAAACACTTCAATCATGTGGCCGACTATGAGGTATCCTAGGACTGCGCTTAGATTGATAACTGCAAAGTAGACTCCATACGCCCTACCATACCTCGACTCGTCAACCACATCCGCTATGTATGCGAAGACGGCCGGGGCCGTGAAGGCCACAGGCAGCATCGAGAAGGTTAGGGGAATTATTGCATCACCCCAAGACCTAGCACCCGACAACGCAATGTATGAGAGCCCTATGACGATAGGCCCCACTATCAGGGGCAGCCGCCTACCAACAAAATCACCGACCACACCACCAACCACAAGAAAAAACGTATACGCAATCCTCGAGACCGCCAAGACAAGGGCAACCTCACCAACACTCCCACCAACCTCGCGGAGAAAATAGGCCATGAACGGGCTAAACCCAAGCCCAAACATGTTAATCAAGAAAAGCGAGAGTAAGAGGATCCAGAAATCCCTCGGAAGCCCGCCAGCAAACCTGATTGACAGCAACCCAGACTAACCGCCTAACACAACCAACATCAATAAAAGCATTCAAGGGTCAACAGGCCCTAGATAAATTTAAATACTAAAGGAAAACCAGTCCAGAAGCCCTAAACAGCCTCCAAACCCGAACACCTACTTTTCCTAATTCCCAAACAAAAACCCAAACTATTGCTTTAAAGGAAAAAGCTTATAAA
>CAKZUF010000004.1 GCA_937921685.1 uncultured archaeon | reverse complement strand
CAGGGACAGTAATCTGGCATCATTTTCATCACTCTTCACCACCTTGTTTGCGTCTCTAAAGACCCTTAACAGTCTCAAATCTCGTAAATAGAAGACCTTGACACCATGCTCAGTCAATGTCCTCAGCTCCGGGATTATCCTAAACGTCAGTGAATCTACATAGACTTCGCTTACCTGGAGGTTTAATAGTTCTAATAGGCTTCTAACCCTCCTAAACTCCTCCACCCCTCTCATTCTTCAGCAGTACCGTGTGTGCCTTACCGTCTCTGAAGCCAACGTCGACGTAGGCTATTGTCTTCTCACCATCCCCTCTTGCCCGTTATGGCGGCCCTCCTCCCGGGACTTGGAGGTGCCGTGGGGTTTGTGGAGGGAGCATTTTCACATGCAGGGTCAGGTTAGGCTTGACTCTTTTTCTGAGACGTACGACGACCTATACATCTACCTGCGCCATCACCATGAAGACCCGGCCTGAAGAAGATAGAGGAGAGTTACCTAGTGGTGGTGGATTTCATCAGTCCTGAACATCTCCAATAGATTGAGGAGGGGACGGACTACTACCTCGAGAGAATACCGCAGGATATTGTATCGAATATCTGAGAGAGGGGTTAGAGACGGCCGTGAAGAGTATCTATCTCGGCGAGATAAAAAGATGGGCGATTAAAAACACATATCTCATCGAGAAACAGCTCACTATTTATACAAAGTTTGAACCCTATGAGCCTGAAGGGACTATAGGGTTTGAGGACTGAAGGCCACACAGTTATAAACCCCTCAACACCAACACCTTTATCAGTTAAGCTTGAAAGAAGCAGAGTGGGGCGGGAGGGGAGGGTGCGGAAGAGGCTGAGTCAAGGGCCGGTAAGAGGCCTGTACTCCGACGATATGGCCGGAAACGCAGAGTCTGAGGCTGGCTTTGAACAGATACGCTCCGGAATGGTTAGGCCTGAGCTTGACGGCCGGCGTGTAGTCCTTCAGGGTTGGATCCATGAGATACGCGACCTTGGGTCTCTGGTCTTCATAGTCTTGAGGGATAGCTCGGGCCTCTGTCAAGTTGTGTTTAGCCGCGTGGGTGCTGATAGTGCGCTCTCGGCTGCTCTAGATGGTTTGACCCGTGAATCGGCTGTCAGGGTCTGGGGGACTGTGCGTGTAGCTCCACAGTCGAGGATGGGTGTCGAGGTGAAGGGTGAGAGGATTGAAGTGGTTGCCAAGGCCGTAGAGAAACTCCCCTACGACGTGACCGGTAAGGTTCCAGCGTCCATGACGACGCGTCTTAACCACAGGATACTAGACCTTAGAAAACCCGTGAATACGGCTATCTTCATGATAGCTGACACGGTCTTTGATGCTATACGTGAATATCTCCGTGGGCAGGGATTTGTGGAGGTTAGGACTCCTAAGATCATAGCCACAGCGACTGAGGGCGGGGCTGCCCTCTTCAAGGTGGACTACTTCGGGAAGGCGGCTTATCTTGCCCAGAGCCCCCAGCTATACAAGGAGGAGCTAGTCACCGTCTTTGAACGTGTCTTTGAGATCGGGCCATTCTTTAGAGCTGAGGCTTCACATACGAGAAGGCATGTCAGCGAGTTCACTTCAGTCGACATAGAGGCTGCCTTCATGAACTATGAAGGTGTTATGCAGGTTCTTGAGGGGATGGTTGCCCACGTCTTCAAAAGGGTTTTGGAGGAGAGGCAGAGGGAGCTCGATCTCCTCGGGGTCTCACTCCGACCCCCCAAAACCCCTTTCAAGCGGATAACCTATGACGAGGCCTTGAAGGAGCTTGCGGAGCTTGGGCATCCGAAGAGCTGGGGAGGCGACTTGGAGACCCCAGACCTGAGGTATCTTGCCAAGAGGCACACGGGGTTCTACTTCATCACCCACTTCCCAACAGCCATAAAGCCCTTCTACATCCAGCCCGACCCTAACAACCCGCAGGTCTCCGAGTCCTTTGACCTGATGTACCAGTGGCTCGAACTAGCTTCGGGTGGGACGAGGATATCAGACCCCGCTCTCCTCAGGCAGAGGCTGCAGGAGCAGGGGCTTAACCCCGAGAGCTTTAAACACCATGTGGCGGTATATGATTACGGCATGCCTGTCCACGCCGGCTGGGGGCTCGGGTTTGAGAGGCTAATAATGGTCATCACGAGGCGTACCAACATAAGGGATGTCATACTCTTTCCAAGGGACAGGTTCAGGCTCGTGCCATGAGCGACCCGGCTGAGGAGTTTAGAGAGATCTCGAAGCGGATATTCGAGGAGTATTTGACGGAGGAGGATGTGAAGGAGCTGGCGTACAAGTGGGCTGGACTGAAGGCGAGGCTTGCCTCTGGATCAGAGGCCCGCGAGCCCAGTGTGGAGGAGGTTGAATATCTGAAAAGACGCATCCTCGAGCTCAGAGCCCTCGCCGGCCTCGACCCATTCGAGAAGGTAGAGTAGTCCAGCCTCCACCCATAGCTTTCTTGACGGTGGATCCGACTAGTGTATAAATCGTGGCATATTGCTGATTGACGTGTTGAGTCCTGCCGCTCTGGATACGGCGCTTTGGACGCTGCTACTATATCTAATCCTCACAATCATCGCTCCTCCAATTTTCTACATAGTCTCGGTTCTGATAGCCCCTAAGAAGCCGTCCCGGGTCAAGAGGATGCTCTTCGAGTCCGGGCAAACACCGATACCGACCAGAGTGGCCCCATTTCCCATCGAATACTTCCCCTACGTCATCATCTACATCGCCTACGCAGTCTTCGCCGTCATTGCCTTCATCGTTGTTTTGGACATGTTGCGGGCTGGTGAGAGCCTAATACGTGGGTTATTGATCTTGGCTGTAATCACTGCCGGCTCGATATATGCGTCGACGCAGCTCCCCTCCCTGAAGCAGAGGCTCGAGAGAGGTGGAGGAGGTTGATAGACCCGGTCCAAGCATTTGTCCAACTGTATAGTTCTATGCCGCCTCTAATCCAGGAGCTGATACGCTTCATCTATAGCGAGCCATTCATCAAGGCAGCCATATTCCCCGGCGCGCTCTTCAGCACCCTGCTAGGAATGTTTGCAGTCTGGTTTGAGAGAAAGCTCTTCGCCCGCGTCTCACTCAGGATAGGTCCACTTCACGTTGGGAAAGTAGCCGGTGTCCTCCAGCTCATAGCTGACGCCATCAAGTTTCTCTCAAAGGAGAGGATAATCCCCGAGGGTGTGAACAGGCCTCTCTTCGTCCTCATGCCCTGCCTCGCATTAATCCTGTCACTGTTGCTATATGCATTCCTCCCCTTCGGGGCGGGATGGATAATCTACCCCTCAGAGATTGGCCTCCTCTTATTCTTCCTAGTCGCAGCATTATCCCCTATACCAATAGTGCTGGCAGGATATGCCTCAAGGAGCAAATACCCCTTCATAGGAATGTCCAGAATAGCGCTCCAGCTCTTCGGATACGAGGTGCCCCTCTTCCTAGCCCTGACAGGCGTTGTCCTGTCTACGAGGACACTTAATCTAGAGAAGATCGTTGAGGCCCAGGCGGTTGTTCCACTAGCAGTCACACAGGTTCTCGGCTTCATAGTGTTCATCATCACCTTGTTGGCCGAGACTGAGAGGCTGCCCTTCGACATACCGACTGCGGAGGGTGAAATCGTCTTCGGCTGGCAGACCGAGTATTCAGGCGTCTACTTCCTGATGATTCAGCTCGCCATGTTCGAGAAAGTTCTAGCATTCTGCTTCCTCGGAGCAATACTATATCTCGGCGGCTGGCTCGGTCCGCCAATCCCCGGCCTACCCGAAAGCATCTCGGCACCCTTCTGGATCATACTTAAGGGCCTAATATTGTTCACGTTCGTCGCACTGCTGCGAGGCGCCTACCCGCGGCTCACCATAGAGAAGGTCCTAGACCTCGGATGGAAATACCTCATACCCCTAGCTTTTGTGAATCTGATAATTACGGCGGGAATCTCACTCATCTCAGAGTACTCGGCTATAACGCTCTGGCCCTAAGGACTATCATCCCGCCTTCCAATGACCCCGAAAACTAAGACCCCGCAAGCATACTTTGTCCGAGCTGTAGCAAATGTGCGTGGGCTTGACATGATTTATTTCGAGGGCTAGGCTCCCGATTAACTGGTGTTATTTCTTAGCCTCCCCTCGCCCTCTTGAACCGGAATTCTAGGCCCGTCGCGAGGATATTTGACCGGGAGATCACGTATACTGCCTGTTGCGCCAAGAGGCCGTGCTCAAGCGTTGACAGGTTATAGCCGCCCCTCTCTACCCTCTCCCGCATCTGTCTGAGGTTTTCCAATAGGTCCCTAACACCGCTCAGCTCTACCACTTCCCTACTCGATGCGAGGGACTCAGCCTTCTCATGCGCCATCACCACGTATCTATAGTCGTCCGTCTCGAGAAAGCCCCTGAGATCGGCGACAATCTCTCTAAAGGTTTTCCACGCCTCACGCAACCCTGTTCTCTGGCTGGCCGACAACGCGAAAATGGGGGCGTGGCAGCTTTTAGGTATTCTCTTAGAGGATGGCTAGAGCTGTAGTTTTATCCCCCGTAGCTCAATATATCGCTGGAGGTTCTCCCTGGTGTAGCTGCCCCGATAGGGTATCTTGGCCTCTCCATAGATCTCTCTCAGATAGGGGGCGACCTCCTTCCCCAGCACCCTGATGAACCCTATGGGGTCCCCGCTGACAGAGAAGGCAATGTGCCTGAACCCCAGCGCAAGATACTTCTCAAGATACTTGATGACCTCTTCAGCCTTCGTAGCCACTAGGAAGACGTCTTTAACCAGCTCTTCCGAGACCCTGTTACCGTGCATCTCGATGTATTTTGGGTCGTAGACGTTTAGGTCGAAGAATATTGGGAGGAGTGTTCCGCGCCAGGGGAGGAGCGACCTAAGCGCCTTCTCATAGTCCTCCTCATGGAATCCCACATGTACGAGTAGGGACTTCTCAACATCCTCGCCCCTCCTGCCCACCTCTCTCGCGCCGTCATCCAGCGCGGGGAAGAGCTTCTGGGTATATGCTGTGAGATCGTCAACCGGCAGCGTCATGAAGGCGTCGGCAAGCATTCCCGCCAGCCTAGCCCCTCTAGCACCGCTTGAGGCAATGTGTATTGGTATATCGACTGGTGGTGGGTCGTATAGCTTTGCCTTGTTAAGGCTGTAGTATCTTCCGCGATATGTCACCTGTTTCCCCTGCCAGAGAATCCTCGTCATGAAGACCGCTTCCTCAAGCCTCTCCAACCTCTCCCGGTAGGAAGGCCAAGAGAATCCGCATGGGACTTCGTTTAGAGCCTCACCAGTCCCCACGCCTAGGAACATCCTTCCCGGAAACAGGTTCTGCATCGTAGCGAAGGCCTGTGCTACAATCGGCGGCGGGTATCTAAAGAGTGGACAGGTAACACTTGTGCCCATCACTATCTTCTGTGTGAGGGCGCCGACCGAGGACAGTACTGACCATATAAAGACTCCGTGGGCTCCAGTGTCAAACCATGGGTGGAAATGGTCTGAGCCCCATGCGGTGTCAAGCCCATTTTTCTCAGCCTCCACGCCCTGCCTGACGAGCTCGCTTGGTGAATACTCCTCAGACGCCAAAACAATTCCGAGTCTAAGGCCGCTCAAGTAAGAATCACCGTCAGAAGAATCTCGCTCTAGAGGTGGCTAAATAGGTAACCCTCTGTCGGTCGTCACCGGCCGAGCTTGGCCCTCAGCCATCCGTAAAAGGCGTCTATCGGGTTTGTGGAGGGTGGGTTGGTGGAGATCTTGGGGCCGGCCAGCATGTAGGGGTTATAGACCAAGCCTTGGCGGGAAATAGATGAGAGCTCCACGTCTGGGGTCATCTCTAGCGCGTAGAACGGACAGGCGTCGACACAGAAGCCGCAGAAGACGCACCTCCCATAGTCTACCTGTGGGAAATAGGACTTCTTGTTCTGGGGGTATTTGAGGTCGCGCTTCTGGATTATTATCTTGACGCTACACCCATTCTTGCTGGCCCCGTAGACAATGGCGTCTGGGAACTTGTCCTCTAGTATGCTGAAGCTCCAGCCACTCTTCTCAAGCTGGCTGAATTGCTCGTCGAGGTAGTTGCTGTATAGTGTAGCCGAGTTGTGCTCCCATATCGGGTCGGAATTAAGCCTTATCGAAGCCTTGCCATCAGCCTTGACGACTCTCTTCAAATCGGCAAAAAATCCCAAAAGCGGATGCGACCCCCCAGTCCCGGGCCCCGGCTCCACGAGAGGCCTAGTGAACCCCTCCACCACACGGTCGAGAAGCTCTGAGAGCACCCCCCTCCCAGAGGCGAACTCGTTATAATCCTTCTCTTCAGCCTCGATGATTACGTCAAACGCGTAGACCATCGTTATGGCCTCCGCAATGTTTTGGCAAGCTATGTCGCAGAGGCTGCAGCCGGTGCACTTCTCAAGGATTAGTAAGTGCCTGCCCTTAAAACCCGGGTAGGCGAACCCCTGCTTGGGGTCAAACCTGTAGTTCTCACTGGGAAGATTAGGTATCTCCTCGTATGGATACTTATAGGTGTAGGGCTTAAAGAATACATGCCTAGCGGCTACCCATATAGGCCTCAGAATCTCTCTAAGCAGCGTGGCTGCGGACATCTACGCCACTAGTTCCGCATCGGGAGCCAAATTTAAAGACTACACAGGCTCCCCAAAAGGGAATTGTTATCTCGCGCCTGAACACTTTCTGTGCAGATTGGCTATCGGCGAGGAGATTCTGCGAAGACTGAGGACGCAGTACAGGATACAGGCGGAAGAGTATGTCTCGCTCTACACTCATCTCCAGAGCAGAGACCCCTTCCGAGTCCTAGTAGCGACAATATTGTCGCAGAACACGACGGATAAGGCTGCCCTCAACGCGCTTAAGACGCTTGAGATTGATATGGGGCTTACCCCCTCAGCGATTTTGGAGGCTGGGAGGAGGAGGGTTGAGAAGGCTATACGAATGGCCGGCATGTACCGGTCTAAAGCCAAGTTCCTCCTCGAGGTCTCCCGGACTGTCGTGGAGAGGTATGACGGTGATCTTTGGAACATGCTTAAGGGGGATGCAGAGGAGGTGAGGGAGAGGCTAATGGCTCTGCCAGGTGTGGGTGGAAAGACGGCCGACGTCCTCCTAGCCACGATGGGGATTGCACATACCGTCCCGGTGGACACTCATGTGCGGAGGGTCTCAGCTCGCATTGGCTTGGTGGATGAGGGCGCGAGTTATGAGAGGGTACGTAAGCGGCTGGAAGAAGTATTCAGCACCGACTCGAGACACTTGGCGCATCTTCTCTTAATAGCCCATGGACGTAGAGTCTGTAGGGCCAGAAGGCCCTTGTGTGGGGACTGTATCTTAAATAGCCTCTGCAAGTATTATCAGAATTTGAAAAACCAGCCTTAAATCCGGCGTAATGGCAGACCGCTGGGAGTAGCTTGAATACAAAAGCATGCATTTGCATGCATTTTTAGACTTTATATTAAATTTGCCTAAAATTATAGTTAGTTGCGTAACACGTGCATGTCAGGCGTCAGCAGAAGGGACTTCATGAGGGTGGTTACAGCCACCGCAGCTGCCAGCGCAATAGGTTCACTAATCGCGGCGCCGAGAGAGACGCTTCTCAGCCTCCAGACAGAAATACTACACGCTAGGTCTGACTATAGGTTTGTTGAAGATAGCTGGGTGGCGAGCACGTGTCTGCAGTGCCCAGCCGGATGTGGGATAGCAGTGCGGGTAGCTGAGGGTAGAGCCGTCAAGATAGAGGGTAACCCTCTCCACCCCATTAATAGAGGGTCGATATGCCCTAAGGCGCACTACGGCCTCCAAATACTATACGATCCCGATAGAATCACCGGACCTCTCGTCAGGGTTGGCGAGAGAGGTAAAATTGGATTTAGGGAGGTCAGCTGGAGAGAGGCCATCGACCTAGTCTCTTCAAGACTATCTGAGCTGCGTAGGGCCGGGACACCTGAGCGTTTTGTCTGGCTTGATGGCAGAGTCCGAGGCAACATGGGAGACTTCATCTCGAGATTCACAACCGCCTTCGGAACACCAAACCGCGTGGGCCATAGTAGTATATGCTCTGATGGCGCAGTAATTGCGCATTACCTTACGCAAGGTGTCAAAGCTTACTTGGGCTATGACTGGCAAAACGCTAACTACCTGCTTCTCTTCGGAGCAGGCTTCATAGAGGCATGGAGGCCGACGACGAGGCTTCTAAGAAGCTATGGCCACATTAGGGGTGAGAGGCCTATTCGGGCCAAGATAGTTGTAGTGGATGTAAGATACTCGACTACTGCCATAAAGGCTGACGAGTGGATCAGAATAAGACCTGGTACTGACGGAGCCTTAGCTCTCGGGATAGCGCATGTGATAATCAGAGATAAGCTATATGACAGGGAGTTTGTCGAGGACCACACGTATGGTTTTGAAGAGTTTGCGGAGACGGTTCTCTCCAAATATGGGGTGGAGTGGGCTGAGAGTGTTACTGGTGTTTCTTCAGAGACTATTGAAAGAATAGCCCACGAGTTCGCGACGACTAGGCCGGCTATCGCCGCCGGCCAAAGGGGAGCTATGATGCAGCCTAATGGCGTCTACAACTACATGGCCATCCATGCCCTAAACGCGCTGGTCGGCAGCATAGGTAGAAAGGGTGGTGTGATCGTGCAGAAGTCGCCTCCTTTCAAAGAATGGCCGCAGCTTACTCTTGATAAGGTAGCTGAAGAGGGGCTGGCCAAAATACGCGTAGACTATGCAGGAACAGAGAGGTATCCATTCGCGAAGAACGTATATCAGCAGGTTGCCGAGTCGGTCGTTGAGGGTAGACCATACCCAGTAGAGGTTTTGATGACCTACTATACCAATCCAGTATTCTCATCCCCCAACATAGCTGTTTGGGAGAAGGCTTTGGAGAAGATACCATTCATAGTCAGCACTTCCCCATTCATGGATGAGACAACAGCCTATTATGCAGACGTAGTCCTGCCTGACCACACATATCTCGAACGCTGGATGGACGACGTTATTTACCCAAGTCTCGGCTACCCTGTTGCCTCAATACGTCAGCCCGTTGTTAAGCCCCTCTACAATACCGCGAATACAGGAGACGTGATAATAGAGCTGGCGGAGAGGATTGGTGGCGTCGTAGCAGAGGCTTTTCCATGGAATAGTTTTGAAGAGGTCATAAAGTTTAGATGGAGTGGGATCTGGGAGAGTAAACGTGGAAAGGTTGGGCCCGTCCCCGTCTCCCGAATGAACAGTTTCGAAGAATTCTGGGCTAATGTGTTGAAATATGGCTTCTGGGCAGATCCACCCTACAGTTTCGAAGACTATAGACACGAGTTGCGGACAAAGACTGGAAGGTTTGAGTTCCACTCTAAGACCTTGGAGGAGAAGCTTACAAGTTTAGCCCAGAAAATCGCAAAAGAGAAGGGGGTAGAGTTTGAGCATGCGTATGAGATGGTGCTTGACAATCTAAACATTAAGGCAAGAGGTGTAGAGGTTTTCCTACCACATTATGAGGAGCCTGAATTCGCTGGAGACGCATCCCAATACCCCTTCATCCTAGTTACATACAAGTCGATAATGCATGCGGAGGGGAGAGGTACAAACTCTCCCTGGGCTTTAGCTAGTTTTGGACCGCAAGTAAGAATGGGTTGGCGTAACTGGGTGGAGATTCATCCAGAGACTGCTAAGAAGCTCGGTATAAATGATGGTGACTTAGTCGTGGTAGAGTCGCCTGCTGGAAGTTTAATTACCAGAGCGAAGACACATCCAACCTCAATGCCTGAGGTCGTTGTCATGCCCTTCGGAATAGGCCGGAAAGCCTATGGCAGATGGGCCTCGAAGACGGGAACTAATGTCAACACAATCCTTGTCGAGAGGCGGGAAAGGCTGTCAGGCTCGGCTGGTTTCTCATCGACGCGCGTCAGGATTTCTAAGTGGGGTGGTGCGTGATGGTCAGGTGGGGTATGGTTATAGACTTGGATAAATGCACGGCCTGTCAAGCCTGCGTAGTTGCATGTAAAGCAGAGAATAATGTGCCTATAGGGAGTGAAGCTGAGCAAGCAGCGGGTCGTCAAATCTCCTGGATGGACCTAGTAGTTAAAAACGTCGATGGGCGGGTCTCCATGCTGCCAAGACCCTGCATGCACTGCGACAGCCCTCCATGCGTCTAGGTCTGCCCAGTCGGCGCAACATTCAGGCGCGAAGACGGTATAGTAGATCAAGACTATAACAGGTGCATCGGCTGCAGGCTCTGTATGGTCGCCTGCCCCTACGGTGTCAGATACTTCAACTGGCGTGAACCGTCATGGCCGGACACCTATTTAGACTATCTCAATCCAACCGTGCCAGTGAGGCCTGCAGGGGTTGTAGAGAAATGCACTTTCTGTGTCCACAGAATTATGCGTTTAAAGAGGGATATAAGTTCTGGAAACGTTCCGCCGGCCATAGCTAAGGTTGTCAAAAACAATATGAGCCTAGATGAGAAGGTCAGTAAAGCTGTGGATACTCTAATGCGGAGACTTATCATGAAAAGCGACGAGGTTGAGAGAGCTGATCCCGAGGATTTGTGGATCGACTTCGACTTCAGAGAGCTCAACTATCTGCCGTCATGTGTCAGGAGTTGCACGGGTAGAGCACTAATCTTCGGGGACCTCGACGACCCAGAGAGCTTGGCTTCGCGGATGGCTAAGAGTAAGAGGGCTTTTAGACTGTTTGAGGAGCTGGGGACAAATCCGAAGGTGATATATCTCCAGGAGGGGAGATAGATGGAGGTCGGCTTCAACAAGTACTATAGCGCTGGAAGCTTCGGTAGATTAGCATACATCACTCTAGGAGTGCTGGCACTCATAATTCTTCTAGCCTTGTTTGCATGGCTTCAACAGCTGACTCAGGGGCTCACAGTCACAGGACTTAACAGGCCCGTTGTCTGGGGGGTTTACATGGCTAATTTCGTCTTCTTCATAAGCATAAGCATGTCCGGTACCTTCATCTCATCGGTTATGAGGCTGCTCAACCTGGAATGGGGCAAACCGATAACGAGGATAGCTGAAGTCATAACTGTTGGAAGCCTGTTGATGGCCGCCCTTAACATATTGTTCGATGTGGGGCAATTCTTCCGCGCCATCGCTTACATACCTCTTTTCGGCAGGATACAGTCGCCGGTCGGATGGGATGTAATCGTCCTTCTTTTCTATCTTCTCACAGGCCTAGGCTATCTACACGTAGCCCTTATACCCGATATAGCGGTCATGGCAGAGAAGGAGGGCCGTCTTTCATGGCTCCATAACCTCCTACGCTATGACTGGCGGGGGGATAAAGACCAGCTCCATTTACTTGAGTCGGGGCTTAAAATCCTCGCAATAGCTGCAGTGCCTGTTGCGGTCATGATGCACACGGTTACGGGCTGGATATTTGGCGGGATGAAGTCTGTCCCAACATGGAACGACGCAATCATGGGTCCATACTTCATAATAGGCGCGCTTCTATCAGGCTTATCACTCGTCATAATAACCTCGGCCATCATCAGATGGAGACTTGCTCTCCGCGAAGTAATCCCCGATAGAACCTTCATTAATCTGGGAAAGATACTTGTGGTCTTCTTGCTGGGCTATCTCTACTTTATGCTCGTAGAGACATTCACCATCAGATACGCGGCAGTATCTGAAGACATTACAGTCTCAGAGTTTTCATGGACTGGGCCTTACAGCCCTCTAACATGGTATGTGTTGGCCTCTCTTATACTGGCTAGTGTTGTTTTGCTTATACCGAGGATAAGAACCTATAAAGCGGTCGTTGCAATGTCTGCAGTAGTCCTCCCAGCCATGTGGGTTAAGAGAGTGTTAATAGTTTTGCCGGGGCTGATGCACCATGAAGGTCTCCCGACCGTCCAGTCAGCCGTCTCCCAATATACGCCTACATATGTGGAGTTTTTACTCACCGCAGGCTCTTTCGCGGGCCTAGCGCTGATCCTGTTGCTGTTTGTAAAGCTATTCCCAGTCTTTCCTGTCTGGGAGGTCTTCGGGATACAGCAAACCAAAACCGAGCCGACTACAAGAATCTCGCTCCGCGCTGTGCTAACCGGGTGGATGTCTGGAATATTCGTCTCAACCGCCTATGTAGCTGTGTGGTCCACCTCAACTATCTTATTTGCCGGAGAAAACTCTGCGATAATCTACTCCGTCAAGCTCACCCCATCAGCTATTCAGGTTCAATCCATACCAGCACTCGCCACTACAGCCATGTTCAATCTTCTAATCATAGTGGCGCTGGCAGGCGTTTTAGCCATATTGTTTGTTAGAAGAGGCTGAATAACACTACAACGTCTCGCCTATTCTTTAGAATGTGGGGACGTGAACGCTACTTTTATCTGTGTCGCCCTATGCTATGGGAAGATTTTAGAGTAGGGGCAGAGGTGGAGAGTTGCTGATCGAAGTGGTGTCGACGTGAAGGGTGTTAGAGAAATTGTTGACCCGCTGTCTCTAGCGGAGGCCATGTCTGGGAATCCGAGGTTTAGGAGAGGCGTCATAATATTATTGTCAGCCCTACTCTCTCATATCGCCTCCTCTGTTTACTACGTCTCAGAGAAGCTGCGGGTCGATTACGCTTCACCTGGAATAGAGCTGCCACGTCCTCCTATTACCGAGGCCCCCGAGGCCGTCTTTTTGGCTACACTATATCTGAGCATGGGGTTTCTAGCGGTTATCGGCGTATTCTCTATTACCGTTTATTTGAAGGGGAGGGAGAAGAGGAGCCTGATACCAGTTTTTAGCTCTACTATGCACGGCTTTTTCGCCTTCACGGTGGCGACACTGCTTCTACTCCCCATCCTAATTCCATCGCCATCCACCGATGTGGCTATAACCTACGCGGAGGTCAGCGAGGTCAAGCTTGAGAACGCGCGAATAGATGGAATGCTGCGGTCTAGTGAGTCGGCATTGACGATTACTGTGCAGGTCTTACGGTCTCCACGGCTAGTATACAACGCCTCAAACCCCGCTCACCCCCTCCTCATAGAGTCTGCAACCGCTAGGGTCTCTGACCAGATTGTAAGCTTGGGCGATATACTGGTTGAGAGGCTTTCATGGGACCGGATAGAGTTTAGCGGCTACAGTTTCGTGAGTGAGCCGGTTCTGAGCCGCGAGCCCTGGAGCGCCTTGGCCACCGTGTTCTCTTGGTTGTGGCTGGTCTCATACGTTGGACTGGCTTGTAAAAAATTTTACAAGCTCAGCTCCAAGACTGTTACGCTCTCCATCATCCTCTCGATCATTGTCTTGTTGGTATTCGGCCTGCTATGAGTCTGCCAGTCCTGTCAACCTCGCCTAGCCTAACCCTAGTGCTGCTGATGGGTCTCCCGTCCTCTGCGAGAACAAGGGGGGAGAGTTCAAGCGATACTGGCGGCAGGCCTTTCGAAACTCTGAGGCTCGCCGCCTCTTCAGCCCTGTCAAGCGTTATGGGGCCTGTCACCAATGCGTTGATTCTCTCATCGGATAACAGAGGACCATAGGGGTCGTTGAGCTGAGTTATCTCAGCCCTCGATAACCATCCATACTTATCTAGAGTTCTACTAAGTTCCTCAACCCTCTCCCTCATCGGCGATACCCGCCCCTCCTTTCTCAACCTCGATGCAAACTCGTCGCTCGTGACACCAATTATCACCTTTTTCGAGAGTCTAAAGGCGGTGTTAAGAAGAGCGATATGGCCTACGTGGAGCTCGTCGAATGTGCCCCCCAGAGCGCCCACATCGTATATTGGAGTGAAGTTCTTGGATAGTTCTAACTCCTCCTCCACTTCGTAGTACCAGAGCCGGTGGCTCCTCAGCAATATTAGAGCCTCCCCCCTCAGAACCCCTAGCTGCAGCGCAAGCTCGTCGAGAGTAATCCTCGGATGCTTTACCAAGATCTCTTTAACGAGTAGGTCGCGCTTGCTGTTGTAGCTCCCCATTCCTCTAACAACCTCCCAGAGCATGGGATAGAGCTCTGCTACCGTGACTTTATCCAACTCCGCTTCTCAGTGTAGATTGCTATAGGTTATTAAACCATTACGCTGCTTTAGGAAAGACTTATAGCTTGAGTCGGACTTTTTTAGAATGCATGACGGCGCTTAAGCAGATACACAGAATCTACGAAGAGCTTAAAGATACAGTGGACTTCTTCGAGGAGCAGGTCAATAACGGCTCTCGGCTAGAAATGGTTGCAAACAACATCTCCGAGGTCATAGAGACGATCGAGAACCTGCTCCTCGACCCGCGGCTCTCCCCCTCCACGATCAGCTTGTTTGAAGAGCTTAGGATGCGTGCGCTCGGAATCCAGCGGAAGGTTAACAACGCGCTGAACAAGATGGAAGAAAATATTAGTAACGAGGGTGAGGGTTTAGAAGGAAGAAGATGGCGCCGTTGGAGGAATTATTAAGCTACGCTTTAAAGACCGCAACTAGGCTGGGAGCCTCTTACGCAGAGGCTAGGTTTGAAAACCACGTTGGTGAGACATTCGTTTTAAGGAATGGCGTTGTTGACGTTTCTGCTCGGACTGTCTCGCGGGGCGTGGGTGTGCGTGTTCTTTACAACAGGGCCCTCGGCTTCAGCTCCACAGGAGACCTGACTAGGCGGGGTGTTTCTGAGGCTGTAAAGAGGGCTGTAGAGCTTGCCAAAGCCTCGGCTAGGCTGCTCTCCAAGGGAGTGTCCATGTCCGACGAGGTTATGGGGAAGGCGCGGGTCATAGTTAGGCCCCGCGTTAAGCATGAGAACGTTGCGACGGAGGATAAAGCCGAGCTCCTGAGGATGGCTGATGGAGAGATCGTCGAGGCTGCTGAGAGAAGGGGAGTCAAAGCTGTCTCCAGAGTGTTTGAGATGACGCTGGGCCGTCTAGAGAAACATGTCCTGAACACGGACGGAGCTGACGTCTACTTAGACAAGCCCCTATCAGCCCTTAACTGCATATTCACGATATTCGGGGAAGGCAGGTGTCTTCAGAGGTTTCTCAACCTAGGTGAGTCGAGAGGCTGGGAGGCAGTTGAGAGGTGGAGGATAGATGATACGATGGCTGAGGAGGCGGCAGCCGTGTCTGAAGCGGTTAGGAAGGCGGTTGAGCCGCCTAAAGGGAAGATGGATGTGGTGCTGGGCTCCGAGATCATCGGCCTCGTGTGTCATGAGTCTGCGGGGCATCCTGGAGAGGCTGACAGAATGCTGGGCAGAGAGGCGGCGCAGGCAGGAGAGACGTACATCACTCGGGAGCATCTGGGCTCAAGGATTGGCTCTGAGCTTGTTACAATCGTCGACGACCCCACGCTCCCCGGCTCTTTTGGCTACTACCTCTACGACGACGAGGGTGTTAAGGCCTCGGAGAGGGTTCTGATCGAGCGCGGCGTGATTAAGGAGTTACTCCACAACCGTGAGACTGCCCCCGAGTTTGGTGTGAAGAGCAACGCGGCGTCCCGGGCTAACAACTATAACAGGGAGCCCATAGTCCGGATGGCGAACACATACATGAAGCCTGGCGACCACACATTTGAGGAGCTTATCGAGGATATCCGGGAGGGCGTATACGTGAAGAGCTACATGGAGTGGAACATAGATGATAAGCGGTGGAATCAGAGATATGTCGGTGTCGAGGCCTATCTCATCAGGGATGGAGAGCTGGGCGCCATGGTCTATCAGCCTGTCGTAGAACTGACTACTCAGGCCCTCTACTCAGCCATAGACGCGCTCGGTAAGGACCTAAAATTCTACGCCGGGTACTGCGGTAAAGGCGACCCTATGCAGGGTATACCAGTCTGGCTCGGAGGACCTTCTGCCCGTCTTAGAAACATTAGGCTAGGCCAAATTAGCGCAGAATAGACACTACAGCGCGAAACAAATTATTTCGAGGATAGATCTGCCAAGGCCTCTCGAAGTCTATCTACACCTATATCAAACAGGTAAGGTCCAAGCCTAGGGCCGTTAGGCCTCCCCAGAAGGAGGAGGTAGATCTTTGAGAATAGTTGTGGCGGATTAATGCCCCTGCGTCTCGCCTCCTCGAATATTGCTGCTTGGACTTCCTCGCCGTCCACCGCCCTACCGGCCCTCTCGATCAAGGCCTGAATAGCTTCTCTCTCGTTCTCTTCTAGCTCCACCTGAACCTTGACGCGGGGGACTGCTCCGAAGTCCAAGGCATAGAGCCTCGCCTTCTCAGCCTTCCCGAGGAGATACTCGTCGACCTTGTATCCGTATCTTCGAAGCCTCTTCTCCACGAACTCGCGGACGTTCTCGCCAGGGGCCAGAGACCCAAGCTCGGCGAGTAGCTTAAAGGGTGCATGTGCCCTTAGGCTCTGGGGCGGCCTCAGGAGGTAGATATACTCGAAGAGTCCGCGTAGTTTTGCTCTGACACGCTCGTCTGGTATCTTAGTCTTCCCGAAGTATATGTCTTCGAGCTCCTCGACTTCGTCCCAAAGCCTAGGTATCAGTTCAGGCGTCACTATCCGGGTGCCCACGCTTCTCTTAAACATCAGCAGGAGGAGGGTCTCCGGCGGGGCATATCTGAGCCACATCTGTGGTGTGAATACGTTTCCCACGGATTTTGAAAACTTCCTCCTACTGGCGTCTATGAAGTGCTCATACTTGACGTGCAGAGGCGGCTCAAAGTTGAGTATGTTTCTGGAGACCCAGTCGTTGACCTTCACACTGTCTATGAGGTCTTTTCCATAGGCCTCGAATCTGATGTCGAGTAGCTTCCACCGGGCGGCGAACTCGACCTTCCACGGGAGCTTGCCGTTCCCATTCTTTAGGCTCGCCCAGCCCTCGTAGCCGCATCCCCGGTGCATCCTCTTCTTTATCTCGATATCGCTGCACACGTATCTCACCCTCCAGCCGTCCTTATCGAACTCGATCGCCTTGCCTGTGTATATCCTGCCACATGATTCGCAGACAGGGTAGTAGGGAAGCTGCTCCATAAATTTCTCTTGGCCGACTAGGGTCTTTATCGCCTCTCCAACTCTCCCAGCGTTGCTTAATATCTCCGCAGCAATCCCGGCTAGTTTTCCGCTCCCATAGACCTCGTGGGCGTTATACAACCTGTACTCGATCCCGATCTGGTCGAGGGGGTCGGTCATCATGGAGACCATGTGCTCGGCGTAGCTTTGGTGACAGCCGTAGGGGTCTGGGATCCTTGAGACGGGCTTGAGGAGGTGCTCCTCAAGCTCTTTTGGGAGACCTTGGGGGATGCTTCGAAGCCCGTCCATGTCGTCGACGAATAGTATCATCTCCGAGCTGTACCCTAGGCCGCGGAGTGCGAGGGTTACCCCGTAGGCGCGGGCGGGGTCTGAGAGGTTCCCGATATGTGGGATTCCGCTGGCCGCTACTCCGCTCTCGGTCAAGAGCAGGTCTAGGCTCCTACCAAGCCTCTTCTCCCTCTCCACAAGCCTATGCGCCACCCTGTCCAGCCATGTTCCTCGACCAATTATCGGCCTCGACATCGGTGCTGCTCCCTCAACCACCAATAAGAACCCTACAAGTCAGCAATATAGCAGTAATCGCGGATACGGCTTGTTAAATCCTCCACCCATCTTTGGTGCCTCTCACCGGTAGAGCCTGCTTATCTCAAAGCGCTTAAGCAGCTCTATACTTGTGAAGGTTGCTATTGCTCCCAGCACCATCCATGCAATGTCCCTCGGGCCCGGCGGAACTATGTGTAAGGCCTCACGGGTCACGGGGATGATTGTTATGATCGCTATCAACGTGATCTCCCAGAGTATTGTGACGAGGAGCCACTTGTGGGGGCGGAACTTGAAGATCGACTGTGAAAGAGAGACTGTGTTAATGGCTACGGCCAGCTCGATGAATACGAACATTAGGAAGAGTCTGCTTCGGGCAGCCTCGATGCCCAGTGGGAGGGCGTCAATAAAGCCTAGAAGCAGGACGGGCGTCTCAACTATTAGCGCCCTAACCAAGTACTCCTTGATGTCGCGGGTAAAGACCTTTTCACCCCTCGGACGTGGGGCCCTCCTCATTATATCGGGCTCAGGCGGGGTGAAGCCTAGGGCTATAGCCGGTAGCCCATCTGTCGCGAGGTTGATGTAGAGTATCTGGACGGGGAGGAGTGGTAGGAGCTCCTCACCGCCAACCCCTAAGAAGGGTAAAATTATGAGCGCCGAGATCGCGATCACCGCTATCTCGACGAAGTTTGCTTGGAGTAGATAAGCCAGATACTTCTTAATGTTATCGTAGATCCATCTGCCCAGCTCGACGGCCTTTACTATGGTTGAGAAGTTGTCGTCCAGCAAGATCAGGTCTGAGGCCTCTTTTGTCACCTCGGTCCCTGTCAGACCCATTGCGACGCCAATGTCTGCGCGTTTCAAAGCTGGTGCGTCATTCACTCCATCACCAGTCATGGCCACAGTCTTTCCCCGCTTTTTCCAAGCCTCCACGATGCGTAGCTTGTCGCTGGGCGACACGCGGGCATAGACCGTTATTTTCTCGACCTTATCCGCGAGCTCGTCGTCGCTCATCCTCGCAAGCTCTGCTCCAGTTATTATTAGATCGCCTTCTTGATGGATACCAACCTCTCTGGCCACGGCTAGGGCCGTTAGACGGTGGTCGCCGGTAATCATTATCGGCTTTATCTTCGCCAGCCGGCACTTCTCCACCGCCTCCCTAACCTCGGGCCTCGGAGGGTCTATGATGCCCACAAGCCCAAGCAGAGTGAACCCGCGCTCCACCTCCTCCTCAGAAAAGCTGGACATGGGCCCATCGAGCCCCCTCTCTGCGACCGCCAACACTCTCAGTCCGCGGGCTGCCATCTCCTCGTTAGTAATTGACAGCTTATTCCTCCACTCTTCAGTGAGCTCGACAGCTGAGCCGTCGACGAGGACCCTGCTACAGAGCCCAACCACAACCTCTGGAGCACCCTTCATGTAGGCCACGAGACGCCCTCCTGAGGATACGATAGTGGTCATGCGCTTGCGCTCAGAGGAGAATGGTATCTCGGAGACCCTCCTATACTTTGACCGCGCCTGTATATGGTCTACCCCGAAACTCTCGGCCATCAACACGAGCGCTGCCTCGGTTGGATCGCCGTATACCTCGTAGCGGTTTGCCACTTTTTTGACTACAGCGTCTGAGGAGAGTACCGCAGCCAATGCTAGTCTCTGGAGGTCGTGCGGCAGCCTGTCCTCCAACCTCTCTGACTTGAGTTCGGCTGCGCCCTGTGGGTTTGACAGCTCGTAGAATCTCCCGCCCAGAAAGACCTCCTTAACCATCATCTCGCCCTTAGTAATAGTCCCCGTCTTATCCGAGCATATCACCTCGGTTGATCCGAGCGTCTCGACCGCGGTCATGCTCCGTGCAACTGCGTTTCTCTTCGCAAGCATCCACATGCCCACCGCGAGGGTGCTAGTCACTATGGCTGGGAGAGCCTCAGGAACGGCGGCTACTGCGAGGGCGACGGCGAACATGAAGACGCTTATCAGCAAGTCATACGAGAGTGCTTTTCCAAGAAGTGCGAGCTCTGCCAGCTCAACAGCCGCAATCACGGCTATTATCAGGAGGATTATCTTCCCCAGGTTCCTCGCAACCTCCTCCATCCTCCGTTCAAGCGGAGTCTTCTCCTCCCGTATCTCTAGGACCTCCTTAGCAATCCTTCCAAACTCCGTCCGCATTCCTGTCGCGGTGACTACCGCCTTGCCTTTACCAGCAGTTATCGTTGTTCCTGCATAGACCATGTTCACCCTGTCTGGAAGTGGTGTGTCCTCAGAAAGAGCAGTTGGGGTTTTGGCTATTGGTATCGACTCACCGGTCAGCGCTGCCTCATAGGCCTGTAGTCCATGCGACTCCACAACCCTGGCATCGGCTACAATCTTATCACCTGCTTCGAGGAGAAGAATATCCCCTGGGACTACATCCTCTGCCTTCACCTTGACCCTAACGCCGTCCCTGAGGACGCTGCAGCTAGGAGCCATCATCTTCTTCAAAGCCTCGACAATCCTCTCAGAGCGGAACTCCTGCCAGAAACCCAGAAACGCAGCCAAGAAAACTATTACAAGAATCACAACCGAGTCGAGGACCTCGCCTAAGAGGGCCGAAATGGCCGTAGCCGCGATTAGAATTATGATCATCAGGTTTAGGAACTGTCTCAGAAGTATTCTCAGAGGGGAGACCCCCTTCCCCCGCTCAATCACGTTTGGGCCGAAGGTCTTAAGCCGCTCAGCCGCTTCATCCCTACTAAGACCGGTGTCGAGATTCGAGCCCAGCAGCCTCAGACACTCAGAAGTCTCGAGGGCATGCCAGGAGTACTGACTTTCAGCCAACCTTCACATACACCCTACACCCCATCCAATATATTTGGATGATTCATCAGTGTATGTAGTGGAATAGGCTGGCTAAAGGGCTGAATATACTGGTTGCCGGTTAGATTAGCTTTATATCTTCACATACATCCACAAGAATACACTACAAATTCTACATTTTGAGTGTGAAGTGGGATTAAAGGTTGAGAGAGGAAAGTAGGGAGGGTTTGGTTGGCTGAGTAGCCGGTAGTAGTCTTCGCCTTGTGAGGTATTCTTCGAGTCGTCGTTGTTTTCGCCCGATTGTAAATCCTATGAACTGGTGGAATCTCAGTCTGCCTCGCGCTCTGACGTAGAGGCGGTAGGCGTCATTTCTTGCTCGATATGTCTTGCTCCTCTTTTTATCAAAGATTGTGGCTCCTCTTTTCGTATATAGATGTGGCCCGGTTGCTTCAATACCTAAATTGCTGAGAAGCCTCTTGACATAGCTGAGTAGTTTTTTATCAGAACTGAAGCATAGTATAGACCCGTTCTTGTCTACTGTGCCTTCGCTGTCAAAGAATCCTTTTAGAAAACCCCTCCTGCAGTCCTCGCAGTGCTCCACTAAATGCCTTATTCTGTCAATTTTGATTGGCTTTTTAAGTAGCTCGTAGAGAACTTTTGATCTGAATGCTACTCGGAATAACCCCTTCCATACCGGTATCGGCCTCGGCGGCGCCCTTCCGAGAACCTTTCCAAAGACTCAGCGAACTCCTCAATGAACTCCCTGTCCTTTGCTTTGCTACCTATCCACATGTCGCCTTCTCTGCTTCTAATTGCCCACCCGTCACCAGCAACAACGCCTATAACATATCCGCAATCGGGAGTCTTCTTCAAGAAGTCGATTGACGGTATTCTACGACCGCTGAATGGGCTGCGTATTCCCCTTAACCACCTACTGACAAACGACTTACTTAGCCTGACACCGTACATCTCCTCTATCGCCTCTATTATTCTGCCATACGAGTATCCAATCATCCGCAGCCTTTTGATCTCACTGAAGATTCTAATCCTAGTGGTCCTGTCAAGACATGCTCCTCTCCTCCCCACCCACTCAGGAAATATCTTATAATAATATCGTCTTGCGGTTGACCTCGATATCTCTACTCCATTTCCATGCAGCATTTTCCAAATTCGATGGTATCCATAGCCCTTCTCCAACCCATCCTCAAAGCCTCTAAAAACTTATCCATCTCCTCTTGTGCTAATCGCTTGACTCCAC
>CAKZUF010000003.1 GCA_937921685.1 uncultured archaeon | reverse complement strand
GCGAGTATTAAGAGTAGTGAGGCTCCACTGAACACCGGTGTGGATCAGGCGTTGGATTATGGTTTATATCCTGCCTGAGTTGATTCTGGTCAGGTGATCTGTGCTATCCGAGGCGGAAGTCTTTCTAAGATGTAGGGAGTGTGGAAAACCCTTCGGCCACGTACTGGCACATGTGTGCGATGAGTGTTTTGGAGCGCTGGAAGCAGCGTACAGCCCGGACAGGCACTCGATAAGCAGGTCTGTGATAGAGACGCGGCCGCCCTCTATGTGGAGGTACTGGGAGTTTCTACCCCTCCTCGACGCGTCCAAGAAGGTAGACATAGGCGCAGGCTACACGCCCCTGGTGAAGGCGGAGCGCCTCGCGAAAAAGCTTGGAGTCAGAAAGCTCTACATTAAGAATGATACCCTCAACCCTACGTTTAGTTTTAAGGATAGGCCTTCGAGCTTGGCAGTCTCGAAGGCTAGGGAGTTCGGCATAGGCGCTGTGGGATGTGCCTCTACTGGTAACTTAGCTGGGGCGACGGCTGCCCACGCAGCAGCTGCGGGGCTCCCATGCTACGTCTTCATGCCGGGCAGTGTTGAGAGGATAAAAATTAAGCAGGCCGCAATGTATGGCGCGGAGATACTCCTAGTCCAAGGGACCTACGACGATGCCAACAGACTAGCAGCGCTCGCGGCCGATAGGCTTGGCATCGGCATCGTCAACGTGAATCTGAGGCCATATTACGTGGAGGGGTCTAAGACGATGGGCCTGGAGATCGTCGAGCAGCTGGGCTGGCGGGCACCGGACAGGATCATAGTGCCGACGGCAAGTGGAGCTCTACTATCATCGATATTCAAGGGGATCAGTGAGGCGGAGCAGGCAGGTTTGATACGTGATAGCAGCGTTGCCATGACCTGTGCACAGCCGCTTGGGTGCTCGCCAATAGTTAAGGCCTTCAGAGAGGGAGGCGACCGTATAGAACCTGTCAGACACCCCGACACTATCGTGCAGAGCCTTGCCATCGGTGACCCGGGAGACGGCTACCAGGCCTTAAAGATATTGAGGGAGAGCGGAGGGACCGCGGTCGCGTCGACCGATGACGAGTGCTTGGAGGCGGTCCAGCTACTGGCATCCACTGAGGGTATATTTGCAGAGCCTGGCGGCGCCATATCAATTGCAGCCCTCAAGAAACTCCTAGAGCTGGGAGAGGTTGGTAGGGATGAAGAGGTTGTCTGCTGCGTCACAGGCGCTGGGCTAAAAACAGTTGAGCTCCAGCCAGAGCCCAACAGTGTTAGAATCATACCGCCCACACTCGAAGGTGTAAAAAAGGCTCTAAACCGACAGTAGGAAAAGACCCAGAAAACCCTGTAAGGTTTAAATCATCCACTCCACGGGAATTCTTTAAAGAAATATGTCTCCAAAAGTGAAGGTGACAGTCACTGCCGTCCTCGCAAACTATCTTGGTGGACAGCGGGACTTCGTAATAGAAGCCAACTCTGTACGGGCGGTAATTGAGGAGCTGGCCAAGAAGTATGGATCAGAGATCAGAAGAAGGCTGCTTGATGAGGAAGGCCGTCTGAGGAGATACATCAACATCTACGTGAATGATAGGGGTCTGAGCCACCAGGAGCTGGATACTAAACTTCAGGATGGTGACGAGGTCTTAATCCTTCCAGCGGTAAGCGGTGGGTGGATGTGAGACTCTCTAAGGTGCTTCCAGCGCTACTAGCTGTCGGTCTATTGGTCCAGATACTACTGGGGGAGATGGGTCTTGCCGTAAGGGCCCTAAGAGACATGCACGCAGCCATCGGTTTGGCGGGAGTAGTGTTGACCGCCTACGCGCTTCGAGCATCGCGAGGAAGACGTGCATCTATCTTGTATCTGGCTATACTCCTCATACTTGTCTTGGTTCAGGCGATACTCGGGCTAATACTCTTCGGGATATTTTGGGTCGATTTGGAGTTGTTCGAGCTCGTTGAGATGATTCACAGGTATAATGCGTATTTGATGCTGGTGGTCGGGCTGGTGGGCGGGATCGTTGTGGCAGTTGTTGGGAGAAGGTCCGGCTCAGCTGAGGCTGTCTCGAAGGGCGGATAATTTAGATGCTAGGCTGGTAAGCAGCTCGTCGATGAACTGGTTTACCGCATTTACGTATTGCTGGTAGCTGGGCGGCAGAGATAATAGCCACTGAACTATGGCCTCCGCTGACGCGTTCTCGCCCGGATATCTCTCTATCCAGTCATAATAGTCGAATAGGCCGTCTACGTTGTTTATCACCCTGTCCACTGATGGTGTTAGTGCTGGCTCGAAGGACGCCACAAGCCCCTTTATGTCGAGCCAGTAGTTCATCGTGGCGTTCCTATCCGGGCCTAGTGCCTCCACCCCCCTAAGCTGGTTTAGGATTGGTATTGCCTGTGACACCTTTTTCACCTGCGTCTCTACACGCTGCATCCGGGCTTCAAGCCCGTTTAGCCTTCTGGACACGTCTGAATTGCTTCTTCTCAAACTCTCGAGCTCGTTTAAGAGAGTAGTTTGGAGGATTGCCACGCGTTCCTCGCTCTCTGAGAGCAGCCTCTTGGTCTCGCTTAAAAGGGTCTCCAGCCTGTCAACTTTGTTAAGAGCGGAGTCGAGCTCTGACTGCTTTGAGGCCAGCTCGGCCTCCAGCTGTCTGACCCTCTCCCTCTCACCTGCCAGCAGTCTCTCTGACTCGAGGGCTGTAGTGTATGTGCCGTAACTCATGCCGGCAACGAAGCTTGAGATGGCTACAGCAACCACGACGACTGCGACAACTAACACTCTATACACTTGCACGACAGATAGAACTAACTACCAATTAATAAGTAATTTCCAAATTCTCCCAGATCGGTTTAACACTAACCTGTACCCCTCTCCTGCATCCGCAGCTCAAGTGTCTTCAGGTCAAGCCCAGCCATCGCCTTTGTCTCATCAACCATCCTCTGGGCCTCAGCAACTATATCTGGCCTATCCCAGTAAGTGGTTGCAAGGACTATGGCTTCAGCCCTCGCCCTCGGGTCTGACGACTTGAATATGCCTGATCCGACAAACACGCCGTCACACCCCAGACTCATCATTAGGGCGGCGTCTGCTGGTGTGGCTATTCCTCCTGCGGCGAAGTTTACGACTGGTAGCCTCTTAAGTCGTGCAGTTTCGAGGACCAGCTCGTATGAGACTCGGAGCTCGCGGGCAGACCTTATAAGCTCCTGCTCATCACCTTCCTCATACAGGATAGCTATCCTTCTCAGCTCGTTGTTCAGAATCCTGACGTGCTTCACGGCCTCAGCCACGTTTCCAGTGCCAGGCTCACCCTTCGTCCTAATCATCGACGCACCCTCCTCTATCCTGCGCAGGGCCTCCCCTAGGTCACGGGCACCGCAGACGAATGGTGTTGTAAAGTCCCACTTCCATATGTGTCTCTCCTCATCGGCCGGTGTCAAGACCTCGGACTCGTCGATCATGTCTACTCCCACCTCCTCGAGGACTCTGGCCTCCCAGGTGTGTCCGATCCTGCACTTAGCCATGACCGGGATAGTGACGTGGTCTAACACCTCCTCGATCACTCTGAGGCTTGCAGTCCTCGCGACTCCCCCTGCCTTCCTGACATCATATGGCAGCTTGTCCAGCACCATAACGCCGACTGCTCCGGCATCCTCCGCTATCTGGGCCTGCTCAACGTTTGTGACATCCATTACGACGCCGTGTTTAAGCATGTGGGCGAATCCTCTCTTCACTAGGGTGGAGCCGCGCTTGACAGAGATCCCCTCGTAAACATCTATCCGTAGCCCAGGGGCCTCCCTCTGGCTTAGGGTTAGAGATATCAAGTCCACGGATAGAACCGCTCACACAATATATAAACCAATCTCGCCTTGAGGGTTTTGGGGATGGATATTTCATCGAGAGATATGCGGAGGTTTGGGTGGATGCGTCTAGGAAGATTGAGGCTGTTAGCTCTAGTCTTCCTGGCTGGGGCCGCAGTGATGGTCATAGAGCTGGCTGGCAGCAGACTTCTCACGCCTGTTTTCGGAAGCTCGGTATTCGTGTGGGGTGGAATCATCGGCGTGGTGCTATCATCTCTCGCTGCTGGCTATTATCTGGGTGGGAGGATCTCCGACCTTCGGCCCGACCCTCGTCTCCTAGACACGATAGTTTTCACCGGCGGAGTCCTCGCAATCTTGATCCCATTCCTCTCGCCTATGAGCATCGAGGCGGTGCTGTCAGTTGGGCTGGAGGAGCGTTGGGGGGCGCTGCTCGCGAGCCTAGCACTTCTAGCCCCGTCCAACTTGCTATTGGGGATGGTATCGCCATTCGCCGTCAAGTTAGCTACGAGAGAGTTGAGGGAGCTTGGGAGCAGCGCGGGATACCTATACGCCGTCTCGACTCTGGGAAGCATATTCGGAACATTTGGGACAGTTTTCATCCTGATTCCAGCCTTAGACGTCCGTACGATCTTTCTGGGGGTTGGTTTAACGTTGATGGCGGTCTCGACAGTGAGGCTCGGCGCCTCTTCGAAGGCTACCTTCGCTGCTATCCTTCTACTCCTTATCTCTCCGCTAGGGCTTGTGGGCGGGCAGGTGGCGGTCGCCTCAGGCCAAGTGGTCGAGTCGAGGGAAACCCCATATAACAGCCTCGTGGTGGCCAGGAGTGATGACCTCCAAGTCTTATATCTAAATGGGCTCCCACACAGCGGCATGAGTCTCAAAAAACCAAATGAGCTTGTCTTCACCTACACCAAGTTCTTCGAGGCGGCCCTTGCACTAAACAGAGGCGCTGATGAAGTGCTCTTCATAGGTGGTGGAGGATTCTCGGGCCCAAAATACTTCCTCACCAGACACCCCAACATTACCATTGAAGTGGTGGAGATAGACCCGGTGGTTGTTGAAGTCGCGAAGAAATACTTCTCAGTTCCTAACAATGAAAGGCTTATCATCCATATAGACGATGGCAGGGTTTTTCTGCAGAGGATTGATAAAAAGTTTGACGCCATCATCATAGACGCATACGCGAAGACCTACATTCCATATCACCTATTGACCCTCGAGTTCTTCAGGCTGGTGAGGGATAGGCTGGAGAGTGGAGGCGTGGTGGTTAGCAACGTAATCGCCTCGGTAGCCGGAGACACCTCCGAGATACTCTGGTCCACATATAGGACCATGAGCCTAGTCTTTCCCAGGATTTACGTGGTGAAGGCTTCCGACCGGGGAGCCCCCCTCGTCCAGAACATAATACTGATCGCCTGCGTGGACGGGGACTGCAACCTCTTGGACTCGCTCTCTAAGTGGGAGAACAAGGAGCTCGAGTCCCTAGTGACTAAAGGGCTGTGGACTAGGCTGCCAGACCTAAATGAATACAAGGTCTTAACAGACGACTACTCACCGGTCGAGTCCCTGATAAACCCCGTCACCGGGAAGCCCTACTCGGTAGAGCTGGAGTCAGGCGAGTATAGCATCCCAGCAATCATAATGGGTGGAAGCAACTCCCTAGCCCTGACCGTAGTCACGCTAGCAGCAACATACTGGCTTGTCGTGTTAATCTCGGACGTGGCCTTGGGCAGGGGAAAATATAACGTGGGGGTGTGAGCAAGATGGGTGGCTCGGAGGGAGTGGTCTCGGAGCCAGGCTCCGAGGGATTAGACCGGCTGAGGCAGGCGGGGTCCATTGCCACCTCCGTCCTGAGAGAGGCAGTCCTAAGAGTTAGGCCGGGAATACGGTCTCTGCAGATATGCGAGTGGGTCGAGGATAGGATAAGAGAGCTTGGAGCCAGGCCCGCCTTCCCCTGTAACATCGGAATAGATTCCGTCGCTGCGCACTACACGCCAACCATTGGAGACGACACGGTAATTCCGACGGGCTCGCTGGTGAAGCTGGACATAGGGGTGGAGCTTGACGGATACATTGTTGATACAGCAGTATCAGTAGACCTTAGGAGCCCGCACGGCTATCTGGTAGATGTTGCGCGGGAGGCCCTGAGGAATGCTCTCAGCGTTTTGAGGCATGGTGTCAGGGTGGGGGAGATTGGGAGCATAGTCTACGAGACGGCCACGAGGTATCGGTGTAGACCCATCGCCAACCTCTCGGGCCACGAGATTAAAAGATTCAACCTGCATGCGGGAGTCTCAATACCAAATATCCCGGCCGGCGAGTCACAAAGGCTTGAGGCCGGACATATATACGCTATCGAGCCCTTCATAACATTGCAAGAGGCGCCTGGCCTAGTCATAAACACTAAAACAGTGAATATTTTCTCTCTCAGAGAAGCCTCCATTAGAGTTAAAGGCCTCAGCCAAGAGGAGCAGGAGGCTCTGAGAGAAATTAATACAGTCTCGCGCGGGCTCCCATATACTACTAGGTGGCTTAGCGAGCGGGCGGCCTCGCTTCACCCGCGCCTCTATAAGCGTGGACTGGTTTTCGGCTATCCCGTCCTCGTTGAGAAGAGCGGGGCTCCAGTCTCACAGGCCGAGCACACCGTCATAATCTATGAGGATGGATGCGAGGTATTGACGTCGAGCTAGGTTCTCTGAACCTGTGACAGCTGGCTGTAAATTTCTAAAGTCTTTTCAGCCGCCCGCCGCCACGTAAACTCTTCAAGCACCCTCTTCCTCCCGTTACGCCCCATCCGCCTTGCGCGGTCCGGGTCTCTCAAAACCTCCTTCACCCCCCAGGCAATGTCGAGCGGGTTTGAACCGTCCACATGCATCCCGCACTGATTCTCCCCCGACGGAATGACCTGCTCCCTGAACCCCACAACACCTCTTGCACCAACCACCACAGGTCTCTCCATGGCCATGGCCTCGAGACTAACTATTCCGAAAGGCTCGTAGATGGATGGGAATACGCAGACGTCCGCGGCGGCGTAATGTAGAATCCTCTCACGCTCCGATACAAACTCGGTCCTTAGAATAACCCTGTCCTTCAACCCGAGGTCTCTGATGAGATTCTGGAGACCACCTTCCATCTCTCCCTTACCTAGGATGACGAGCTTCGTCTTAGGAAACTCACTCAAAATATGTGGCATGGCCTGGACAAGCTCCTCAACACCCTTGACATGGACCAGGCGTCCGACAAACAGTATCATGTTTTCGTCAGGGCCTATTCCATACCGCTCCCTGAGGCTCTCCCTATCTTGTTGGTTTATGGATGAGGGGTCATATATATCAGGGTCGACGCCATTCCACACGACGCGTATCTTATCCGCGGGCCAGCTATGCATTTGCAGGTCATCCCTCATCGCGTTGCTAACCGTTATTATTATTGATGCGTACTCGGCACCGAGCCTCTCAATCTCGGAGACCGTCCTAGACCCCCTGCCCATGGACCTCCCCCACTCTGTGGAGTGAACATGGTAGACCGTCGGAACCCTGCCTAGGCTGGATAAAGAGATGCCTGAAATGGCGCAAAGCCAGTCATTAAACGCCACAATATCGAACCTACCGCCCAAAACCTTTGAAACCATCCTCGAAGAAACCGCAGCGTTAAACGTTACAACATTGCTGATGAACCTGAGCCCCTCACCCCACCCCCTCACCTCGTCATTCACTAAGTGCCTCAAACCTGCCGAGAGGTCGGGAAGCTCAACCCAGTTCACCTCTACCTTCTCCACCTCTATTACGGGGGGGTGAGAGCCGGGGGGGAGCGGGGCGTAAACCTCAACCTCGTGCCCCAGCCTAGACATCCATATAGTCATGTAGTAGGAGTATGTGCCTAGACCCCCTACAATGACGGGGGGATACTCCCAGGTAATGAACGCAACCCTCATCCAAGCGCTTATTAAGTTTCTGCTTTTTAAAGTAGATATCACCCATGGACGTGTATGGCGCCCTGATAATACTGCACATACGCTTAAGTATTATCATGAGATACGGTGGGAGGGCTGAATGGCCACAGAGAAGAATGAGTCAACCCTCCTCCTAACATTCCTACACAACATGGGCTACGTTAATGAGGATAGGGCGGTGGAGGTTGGAGAGCTCGCCTCGGCGCTAGCCCTAGATACGGAGCAGGTAGTGGAGATTCTGAGGAAGCTTGAATCCGACGGATACGTCGCGAGCATTAGGCAGCGAGAGGGCGTGGTCAGCTTTTATCTCACTGGAAAAGGAGTGATAAGGGTCTGCTCAATATACACATAGGGTAGCAGAATGAGGGTTGTCTTTCTATCTTGGGAATATCCGCCGCGCATCGTGGGTGAGCTGGCGTGGCTGGTCCAGTCCCAGATAGAGAGGCTCAGAAAGAAGGGGTTAAAAATCGATTTAGTGACAATCAGTGACGCCGGATATTATGTCGAGGAATCCGCACCCAACTTTAGGATAACGAGGATAACCAGCCCTGTCTCACCCCACTCCACAATTATAACTTGGATAGTAAGCGTAAATGTCGAGGCTGCTAGAGTGGTTGCCGACATCTATCACTCGGAATCGGACAGAATAGTACTCCACACTCACGACTGGCACTTCGCCCCAGCCTCCTCAGCTCTGAAAAAAGCCCTTAACGTCCCGTGGGTAGCCTCTCTCTACAGCCTTGAGCAGCACAGGTCCCTAAACCCCAGCTCGCCGCTCAGCTCCTGCATAAGAACAATAGAGTGGCACATGGTCCGCGAGTGCGACTTTCTACTGGTCAGGGATGAGTGGATGCATAGAGAGGTCATGAACACTCTGTCCCTAGACAGGGAGATGGTCGCAGTATCTAATCCCTCAGCCGCAGACTGGGAGGACAGAGTCTTACAGCTCTACACCGCCCTGGTGAGCCGCTAAATGAGCCTGAGCGTTGTAATGCTTAGCTGGGAGTTCCCTCCTAGGATAGTTGGGGGGCTGGCCGCACACGTCCATGACCTGTCAGTCGAGCTAAGTAGGGGAGGGGTCGAAGTTCATGTCCTGACCCTAGACTTTCCAGGTGCGGCAGAGAGGGAGAAAGTGGATGGTGTAAATGTCTACCGCGTAGACTCTTACAAGTATCCGGCACCAGACTTCGCCTCATGGATCGCCATGATGAACGTGAACCTTCTGGACTACGCCTGTGGCCTACTGAAAGACGTGCTGCAGAAACCCTCTATAGTCCATGCACACGACTGGCTTGTAGCATACGCTGGAATAGCTCTCAAACACCTCTTCAGGGTGCCGCTTGTAGCGACCATCCACTCAACGGAGTATGGTAGACGGGGAGGGATACACGACGACTATCAGAGAATGATTGCCTCGACGGAGGCTTGGCTCTCGAGGGAGGCTTGGAGGGTGATATGTTGCAGCAGATACATGGCAGAAGAAGTCAATAGGGTTTTGGGCACCCCCCTCGACAAGATTGACGTTATACCGAATGGCGTCTATATTGAGAACTTCCAGCCGAGAAGCAACCGAGCAGAACTGCGGTCGAGGTTCGCGCTGCCGTACGAGAAACTGGTCCTCTTCGTGGGCAGGCTAGTTCACGAGAAGGGAGTACACCTGCTCGTCGAGGCAATACCCCGCATTCTCCAGAGTATAGACGCAAAATTCGTCATAGTCGGCGAGGGATATCTCAAAGAATGGGTTAATAGACGAGTGGTGGAGCTCGGCGTATCCCATAAAGTATACGTCACCGGCTTCTTGGACGTCGAGACTCTCAGAAACCTATACACAGTTGCGGACGTCTTAGTTATGCCATCTCTCTACGAGCCATTCGGCATCGTCGCCCTAGAAGCTGCCGCCTCGCGACTTCCAATAGTCTCAACATGCGTGGGCGGGATAGGCGAGATAGTGAGCCACATGGAGAGCTGTGTAAGCGTGTATCCTAGCCCAGATTCTATTGCTTGGGGAGTAGTCCAAGTACTCTCTAATCCGGGCCTAGCGGAGCACGTTAAGAATAACGCCTATGAACGGGTAAAAAACACCTACACGTGGGGGAGAATCGCTGACCTAACGCTGGGGGTCTACCACAGAATATTGAAAGAATACAGGTCAATAGAGGACTGGAAGCCCCGGCTATAACTACATCTGCCCCGGTCTTCCACCAGCCTCTAATCCGCTAGGCCCAACCTCCTCAGCGAGGTTTATATCCAATGGAGAGAATAGAATTCTTGTGGAGAAACGTAAAACACCTCCTAGACAGATATCGAGGGGGCGCAGCGCAAACATATTCGAAACAGTCGAGAGGATTGATTTCGTAGAGGGATTCGGCGAAGTTATACGCTCTGCCCGCGAGAGGCTTGGACTGACACAGGAAGAGCTGGCCAACCTAGTCCACGAGAAAGTCTCCATAATAAAGAAGCTTGAGGCCGGCTCATTCAAACCACCCATAGAGCTAGCGAGGAACCTAGAGAAGACCCTCAAGATCCGTATAGTCAGGGAGCTGAGGGACGAGGACATACACATCACCCCACCCAAGACATTGCAGAGAGGTGTAACGCTGGGGGACCTACTCTCCTCTAAGAGCGAGAAGAAAGAGTAGTCAGCTCTTTATTGATTCTGCGTGCCCTATTGGGTGACAGGTTAAATAACCTGATGGTGCACTCCACATACTGGGGTCTGAGAAGGGTGATGTGACTCGCAGGTCGGTGGAAGAAGGGTCGCGATAGTGCATAGATACTCGGATGACGAGGAGCCTAACTTGGAGGAGCTGGCGGAGCTCTGTGAAACAGCTGGATACGAGGTCGTCTATGAACTATCCCAGAAACGGCATCCCCACAGCCAGTACAACATCGGGCCCAGCAAGGTGAAGGAGCTCTCTGAGGCGGTGAAAAGGCTAGGCATAGAGAAGGTCGTCTTCGAGAACGAGCTGAAGCCCGTACAGGAGTACAATTTAGCCAAGGCGCTGGGTGTCGAGGTTATCGACAGGATCCGGCTAATCTTAGAGATCTTTACTCTCCACGCTTCAAGCCTTGAGGCTAAACTCCAGATAAAGCTGGCTGAGCTGAGGTATGAGCTTCCACGGGCTAAGGAGAAGGTCAGGCTGGCGAAGAGGGGGGAGCAGCCTGGATTCCACGGACTAGGCGCCTATGAGGCTGACGTATACTACGAGGAGATCAGCAGGCGGATACAGAAGCTACAGGAGAAGCTTGACAAGATAAAAACGAAGAAGGCCATTTCCATCAGACGAAGCAGGCTTGACGGCACTCCCTCAATAGCGCTTGCCGGGTATACGAACTCCGGTAAGTCAACACTCTTCAAGAGACTTACAGGCTATCCTGCCGAGATATCGAATAAGCTCTTCACAACTCTCTCAACCAAGAAACGAGTCGCGAGAATCATGGGGAAGCCTGTATACGTCTCAGACACTGTAGGTTTTATAAAGAATGTTCCAGCCATGCTTGTCTCAGCCTTTATGTCGACTTTGATGGAGGTTGTTGAGTCGGACATTGTTTTACTGCTGGTTGATGGCTCTCTCCCTCTACAGGAGGTGAGGCTGCGCCTCAATGTCGCTCTCTCCACGCTGAGGCAGATAGGCGTAGTTAACAAGCCAATAGTGCTGGTGTTTAATAAGGCTGACCTCATACCGCCTGAGAAGCGGGTTAAACTTATCGGGATGGTTGATGGAGCATATCCCGCAGTGGTTATATCGGCTAAGACGGGCGAGAATCTAGACCTCCTCGAGAAGACCATAGACTCTATGCTTTCAGGCTTCGTCACATTCACTGCGAGGATTCCATTAATGGAGGCAAGCCCACAGCTCATAGCGTGGCTGCGCGAGAAGGGCCGGGTAGAGCTATTAGAATATAGAGATGGCTTTTTAGAGATTAAAGCAACAACTCCCGCCCAGCTGGCCGAGAGGGTGCGGGCCCTCACCTATAACGGAGGGAGTTTCGTTCTGGGCGAGACTTAATATACGTGGGTAGTGCATATTGGTTTGATGCTTAGGCGGGACGATTTAGGCGTCAGGGGGCTTCAGGGACCCGGCATCATCATGCCCTCCGACATAGAGAGGCTTGTCCGGGAAGTAATGTTGCTCAAGGAGGAGGTAAGGAAGATAAGAAAGGCCTTAGAGGAGCATGGCATTAAAGTAGAGTAGGAAGGTCACTGTAGACGGCCATTAATAGGGGAACAAACCTCCTCGTCAACTTATCCAAAGCGGTGACCTCAGCCCTACATTTTGCCGTAGCCTCTCCCAGTCTCTCCTGGGCGTTTGGAGCTCGGTGACCGGCTCCTGATCCGAGTGGTCTGGCCGTCTTAAGGACGGGGCTTACCGGGACCCTGAAAAACCTACACACCTCGTAGAGGCTGGTGGTGCTTAAGCCTAAGCGGCTTGAAACTAGGCTGTAGAGGTCTATGTGCCTCGCGGCAAGTAATGGTGAAGGGTCTATTCCATGGACTAGCATCTTGGCTGTGAGGAATGGCACGATCTTGGTCTCACCACCCCAGCTAATGTAAATGTGGCACCCCCTCAACACCTGCTCGAGGGAGGCTAGGGCTGCCTTCTCTCCGGCCGAGCTCCTAACAACTCTGATCCTCTCCCTCTCCTCTAAGAGCTCTTTATACGCGATGCATATCAGCCGGCCCTTGTCTGGATGTGGGTCTGTCGTCTCAATAGCCAACATGAGGGTTGTAGGCCTCAGCCTCATCTCCCAAGCCTGATAATCCCACGTTTGGATTTAATCTATTGCTCCTACTTTAACAAACGAGTTTGGTGGCGCTGCTCCTCGGAACTCCTTTGGATGTATGATCTCTGCAAGTATTGATATCCCCTTTACTGTGCTGGGTGAGTGTCTGCTGAAGTATATGGATGCGTTGACCGCGTAGACTTCTCCGTTGATGAATGCAGGCGTCTCTCTAACCCAGTCCTCACCCATCAATAGCTTAGCGTCGCGGTAGGACTCTTGGAGACCGTATCCGCACGGCCCACAAATTATTAACTCTGGACTGAACCTCAAAACCTCCTCGGGCGTAACCCGCCTGCTAGGCTTTCCCTTGACGCCTAAATCAACCCCGCCAGCGAGCTCAACCATTTCGGGCACCCAATGTCCTGAGCAATACGGCGGGTCCACCCACTCCATAAAGAAAGTCCTCCCCCTCTCAAGTCTAATCGTCTTCTCAGCTATTCGGCGCACTTCTTCGCGGAGTTGGGCAACCAGCTCTCTTGCCTCCTCGACCCTCCCCACAGCCTCACCGATCTTCAAAATATCTGTGAGCATGTCTTCGATCGAGTGGGGGTGAAGTGTTAGGATCTTTGGGACTGGCCGTATGTCTTTGATTGCCTCCTCGATGCTGCCAGGAGTGACAGCGCACACCTCGCAGAGCCCCTGCGTGACTACCACGCTAGGCCTAAGCACCGATAATAGTCGTTTGTCAACGACGTAAGGTAGTTCCCCTTTGGCGTAAAGCTCGGAAACAATTCTGTCAATCTCCCTCGATGATAGGCCACGCGTATCAATCTTAGGAGAGACGACTATAGGCCTTGTCCGGGCCTCGGGTGGATAGTCGCAGGCATAGGTAACTCCAACAACGTCATCACCCGCACCTAGGGTAAACAGTACCTCAGTGGCGCTGGGAACTAGCGAGACGACCCTCACGAATTAATAGGGCTGAAACCCCTACTTATCCATTAATTATCCCACCATAAATCAAGTATATTCCAAACTCGAACGCACGCAGGTGGAGGAATCGCCTTTAAATAAAACAACGGAGTAAAATGTGGATTGTGGTGATAGACGACTCCGAGCTCGAGCGTATCAAGGCGCGGAAGATGAGGGAACTACTTTCACAGGGTGGGCGGAATCCATCGGAAGTCTCAAGTGTTAGGGACTATCCAACCCAGCCCGTTGAGCTGAGTGACGCGGAATTTGACCAGTTTGTAAGTAGATACCCGCTCGTAGTGGTTGATTTCTGGGCTGAGTGGTGTGCCCCCTGCAGGTTCATGGCTCCGGTGATAAGGGAGCTGGCCTCTGAGATGGCTGGAAAGGTGGTCTTCGGAAAACTCAACGTAGACTATAACCCAGTTACTGCGACTAGGTTCGGGATAATGAGTATACCGACCTTCATAGTCTTCAAGGACGGGAAGCCGGTTGATGCCATAGTTGGTGCCATGCCAAAGCAAAAATTTAAGAACATGATCATGCAGTACGTATCATAGCTTGATATAGCTTCGCATTGAAGCATTAGCTTTATTACAGGACTAAGAATTGTATACTTGGACCGAGCGTAATGGGGATGCTGTCTTACAGTGTAGACATCGTCGAACATCTCGACGCACAGAGGAGGGAGCTTGAATCTTGGATTGAAAGGCGGTTAAGCCAGAGGCCTGATAGGCAAATTCTGGAGAGGGCTATTTACGGCGGAAAGAGGTTAAGGCCCATCTTCCTATTGCTGGTCTTCGAGGCGCTTGCCGGTAAAGACCGGGAGTCCGCCCTCGATGTCGCCTTCGCCTTAGAACTGGCGCACGCAGCGAGCCTAGTTCACGACGACATCATCGACTGGGACGACCTTAGGAGAGGGAAGCCGGCCCTGTGGAGACAGGTGGGGATCAGCAGGGCCATAGTTGAGGGTCACAGAATCATTAACCTCGCATTCAGGACAGTTCTCGAGAAGGGTCTCGAGATCTCTAGGATCTTCCTCGAGGCGTGGGATAAGGCCTCGCTCGGCGTTCTGGAAGAGATACTCTCGACCATTCCGCCGTCTAAGCTGCTCTATCTGCGAATCATTGAAAATAAGACCGCCTCCCTCTTCGCTGCCGCTGCCGAGTCCGCCGCCATACTGGCAGGGGTGCCTGAAAACGTACGCATGCTCGCAAAGAACTACGGTCGGTGCGTCGGCATAGTCTACCAGCTCGGCGACGACTACGGCGAGATGCTCTCTGGTAGAGGTGTTGTTAGACTGATAAGGAACTTGGGACGGGTTGAGGAGCTGATAAGGCAGGGATACTTCGCGTTAAGGAGTGGGCGTCTCAGAGAACTCATAAGCATGTGGAGAGCCCTCAGTGGATTCCAGGGATATATGACGGAAATCCTGGAGGAGACGCTGAGGGAAATAGACAATCTCGTGGCTGTGATGCCTGTAGAAGCGCATTACAAGAAAATCCTACGCGAGTTTCCTAGATACTGTTTTCTCCAAATGGTCCGGGCGAACAGATAGAGTTCCTCCAAACGTATTTCAGCTTAGTTGTGTGAGAGGTAGCAGCTTATATGTCGGGGCGCTGTTGCTAAATGAGGATGGGCTCGGAGAATTATAGGGTCTGCTCACGCTGTGGAGCGGCCGTGAAGCGGCTCAACATGTATCGCGGCCAAGCACTCTGCGACGAGTGCTACGAGAAGATGGCCGGCGACTCCGACCTGCTCTGCAGCCACTAATCTACAAGGCTATAATGGAGCTAGAACTGCTACTGCCTACGAACTACTTTTTCAATCCTCATGAGGGGGTAGTTCAGCTCCTCCAGCCAGCTAAGCCTCCCCCAGACCCTGCTCCGACCATATCGGACTACAACGCTTACCTCAATGTTCCTAGGGTCTATGCGCCCGTACCTGTAGGCGGACTTCCCGATACGCAGCTCTTTAACCCTCACCTCAACTCTCTCCCTAAACGGCTGGGCGGCAAGTCCTTCGCTCAGATGGGCCAGCAGCTTTTTAATTGAGGCGGGTTTTTTCGGTAGCGGAAGGCCGAGTAGGTAGTGATATGCGGTGGCCAGTGCAATTCCCGCCTCGAAAGCCGCCCTTTCCGAGTCGCTAAGACCCTCATAGAAATACTTCCTCCCTGGATCACTGACTCTCTCCAACCCTTCTCGCCGAGTTGTACAGTGTAGGTGTTAAAAGCCCTTCCTCCCCCAAATGCCTGCTAGGTGGGATACTATGAATAGTAGGGGTTGAGTATCACTGATTTGTGGGTAAGGGCGCGGTTGCTAGGGCATACACTATGCAGGCCCTAGTAAAGTATCATGGCCTGAAGGACTGGAGCCTGAGGATTCCATATCACGACAGCATATCAGTGAACACGGATGTGGCATACACCACCGCGCGTGTAATGTTTGGCTCATATGAGAGTGATAAGGTTTTGTCGGGTGGTGTCGAGCTTGAGGGTCGCCCCCGGGAGCGTGTCATAGCTGTCATAGATAGGGTGAGGGCCCTAGCGGGTATTGATGAAAGATGCGTCGTGGAGGCTGAAAATCACCCAAGGATAAGGGCGAAGGGCATGGGCTTCTCCTCCTCGGCAGGAGCAGCGATAGCCGCTGCAGCCTACAAGGCGGCCTCACTCGACAAAAAATTCGGATGGGATCTCAGGCTCCTATCGCGGATTGCGAGGCTGCTGGCCGGCTCGGCCTGCCGCTCAGTTATCGGCGCATATGCTAAATGGCTGGCTGGAACGGGCGACGAGGACAGCTATGCCATAAGAATAGGAGACGCCACAGACCTAGACATAAGATACGTCATAGTACCGCTCTGGCTTGACGTCTCCACCGAGACGGCGCATAGAGAGGCTGAGACCTCGCCATTCCTATGGTCAAGGGTGGAGTCGGCCAACAGGCGGTGCATAGAGCTGGAAAAGGCGATTAAAGACGGTGACTTTAAGAGGTTCGGCGAGCTAGTGGAGAAGGACTCGCTTGAGCTGCACGCGGTGACCATGACCGGCGTCCAGGGAACAATACTCATGACGCCGGAATCCTTACGGGTGATAGAGATCGTCAAAGGGCTGAGGGGGAAAGGTGTAGCCGCCTACTTCTCGATGCAGACAGGACCAACCGTCTACGTGAACACCCTGCCGGAAGACGCTGAGAGAGTTGCGGAGGAGATTCGCGCTGGAGGCTTCGACGTGCTGGTGTCCGGTATAGGCGGGGGGGTGGAGATCCTTGGCTGAAAAGAGAAGATTAAAAAAGTGAGCGATGTGTAAAGTAAATGCGATGGGTGAGGTAACGGTAAGGGAGGAGGATGTGCCCTTCTTCGCAGAGGTGACTGCGGGAGGACGTATCACTATTCCAGAAGAGATTAGGAAGATCTTTGACATCAAGGATGGCGACTATCTGCTCTGCAGAATCAAGATCGTGAAGAGGAGGAGCCGCGACTAGCGAGCGGGGCATCTGCAGGGTATTTGCCGGCATCGTGGACAACCTGCGCCATATCTTGAGATGAACTCCTCTTGAATGTCAATTCCTAGGACGTTACATGTGCTGAGCATCCATGCTAGGAGGTCTGCGAACTCGGGGCCGATGTTTTTAGAGTTTTTAATATAGGCGTCGGCCACTTCTCCGGCCTCTGAGAGCATCCAGAGAAGCGTCCTCTCAGCCCCCCGGGCTGCGTCCCGCTCGCCGTATATTCTCGCCATCAACCTCTGACACTCACTAAGCTCCAAAACCCTCCCCCGGCCGCTTAAACCGCAGACACAGCATAAAAATCCTTACATGCTTAGGAGTGATGTAAACCTTTTTCAAGCCCAGCCACCCATTACGTTTGTATGTCGGCCGGCCGACTTTTAAGAAGCCTGCTGAGGGGTGAAGGCCTAGTCTTTACTGCGGGGGTTTATACGCCTGTCCAGGCACGGCTAGCCGAGCTCGCCGGGCATAACTGCATCTACGTCAGCGGCTACTCATGCTCGATAGGATATCTGCTCAGACCCGATATAGGGTTCCTGAACCTCTCAGACATGGTGAACTTCGCAGGAATGATAGCGAGGGCTGTCAGGAAGCCGGTGATCTCTGATGCAGACGACGCATATGGAAACGCGGTGACGGCTACAAGGACGGTGGAAGAGTTCGCGAGGATTGGAGTCGCTGGAATACATGTGGAGGACCAGAGGTTTCCCAAGAGATGTGGACACCTAGCAGGCAAACTAGTCCTCCCGTTTGATGAAGCGTTGTTGAAGATGAAATCTATTCTGAGGGCGCGGGACGAAGTTGATGGAGACCTGGTCATAATCGCTAGGACCGATGTCCTAGGGTCTGAGGGTGGGACCGTTGAGGAGGCTGTCAGAAGAGGGATAGCCTATGCTGACGCTGGAGCCGACGTGGTCTGGGCAGAGTTCAGGTCGCCTGACGATGAGGCGGCAAAGATCTTTGCAGAAAGGGTCCTAGCCGAGCATCCAAGCCTCCCCCTCCTCTTCAACTACTCCTCGTCATTCAAGTGGTCTAGGAGCAAGTGGAGGCTACGTTTCAGGGATGTCGCTAGTATGGGGTATAAGCTCCTCTTGGTGAGCATGGGCGGACTTCAGGCCGAGCTGGTCTCTGTCTGGAGGTATCTGAAGGGGCTGGCAGAGGAGATGGAGGCGGCTCACTGGCGACTTGAGTCCGAGCTCGAAGGCACACCCTTCGAGAACCTCCACGAATTCGCTGGCATCAGTAGGTATGCCGAGCTTGAGAGGCTGTTTCTGCCGAGTGGCGAGCTTCGGGAAAGATACGGCTCAGAATAAGAATTATAGACCACTCTACAAGTTTTCTGGAGCGGAGATGCCAACCTATACAGGCGAGATAGTGGTAAGGACGCGGGGTGAAAACGACGTCGTAGACATAACTGAGAGGGTTGAGGGCTATATTGAGCGGTCGGGGGTGAAGAATGGTGTCGCTCACCTCTACGTCGTCGGTTCTACAGCTGCGCTGACAACCATGGAGTATGAGCCGGGGCTTATAGAGGACATCCGGGCGGCATTGGAGCGTATAGCGCCAAAAAATGCCTACTACAAACACCATGAGAGGTGGGGAGACGATAACGGCCACTCACACATAAGGGCCTCGATAGTCGGCCCCTCTCTCTGCGTCCCCATCAGGAACGGATCCCTAACAACGGGGACTTGGCAACAGATAGTCCTGATAGAGCATGATACCCGCGCGAGGGAGAGGCGGATACTCGTGACCATCATTGGTGACTAAAGACTCGAAAATAGAGGGGGAAGCAGTTTCAAAGAAGCTCAGAGGGGAGATCCGGGAAAAATTGCTTAGGCTGTTATGGCGGCGTTATCTTGATTGCTTGGACGGGGCATGCAGACTCGCAGGCCATGCAGAAGATGCAGTCAGCCTCTCTGACAGGATCTGACTTGTCCGTCCTATACTTCTCCCAGAGCTCCTTGTCCTTCTCCGGGTCGATGACTCTATCCTTCCCAGTACCTGCAAAGCCTGGGTTTAGGAGCCATTCAAACACGTTGACGGGGCAGACATCCATGCATGCCCCATCAGCTACACAGCAATCGAAATCCACCGCCACGGCTGTGCCGTGGATTCCCAGCCTTGTCGGGTATGGCTTTCCTTCACCATCTGGTCTCTCAACCCCCTCAGCCCATACAGCGTGGCCGTGGTGCTCGCCCGTTTTTGGAAACTTCTTTGAAAAGTCAGGGTCTATGGGCGCTGACTTGAAATCAACTTGTCGGACCATCGGTATCAAGTCTATTTATCCCGCATCTACTATATCTACTTAACCCAGTTATACAGTTTCAACAGCCTCGAGTCCAGTGGAGCCCACAGACCATCCACCCTTAATTCGCTACGTGAGTACTCTTACCCTGTTCGGTTACCATGATCGGCGGTTAAGAGCCTGGTGAAGCATGTCCGGGTGCCTAGATGGCAGGCGGGGCCCTCTGGGATAACACGGTATATGACTGCATCGCCGTCGCAGTCCACCAGTATCTCTACGACCCGCATATAGTTTCCCGAGGTCTCGCCCTTGAGCCAGAGCCTGCCTCTAGACCTGCTGAAGAAGTATGCAAGCCCTTCGCGGACTGTTCTCTCTATCGCCTCCCTATTGGCGTGAGCGAGCATCAGAACCTCCCTCGTCTCATAGTCCTGAACTATGACGCTTATTAAGCCCCCGAGTTTAGAGAAGTCTAGATGTGAGATCGTCACCCTCTCTGGGCCGCTCATAGCCTGACCTCGACACCGTGTGTCTTTAAATATTCCTTCACTTGCCTGATCGTGTACACGCCGTAGTGAAATACTGAGGCTGCGAGAACAGCGTCTGCGCCACCGAGTTTGACTGCCTCCAAGAAGTGTCTGAGATCACCTGCCCCCCCACTGGCTATCACAGGTATGGACACGGCATCAGATATGCGGCGTAGCAGCTCCGTGTCGTATCCAGTCCTCCTCCCATCTTGGTCAATCGATGTGAGCAGTATCTCTCCTGCGCCAAGCTCTTCTCCGCGCACGGCCCACTCCACAGCGTCCAATCCTGTCGGCTTAGTGGCACTGTGGCTGTATACTTGGAACCACACCCTGCCCGAATAATATTCCCTCTTAGCGTCGATGGCGAGTACAGCGCATTGCGCGCCGAATCTCCTCGATATCCCAGTGATGATGTCAGGGTTCTGGATGGCGGCGGTATTTACAGCAACTTTGTCCGCACCGTTTGCAAGTATTCTGTAGGCGTCCTCTGCGTTTCTAATGCCGCCGCCAACGGTGAACGGTATGTTTATCTCCGACGCTACCCTGCGCACTACGTCGACGAATGTTTCCCTACCCTCAACCGAGGCCGAGATATCCAGTAGAGCCAGCTCATCTGCGCCGTCCTCCACATATCTAGTAGCCAAAGCCACAGGGTCTCCAGCGGTCTGAAGCTCCCTGAATGAGACACCCTTAACAACTACTCCGTGGTGAACGTCTAGACACGGTATAACCCTCTTAGCTGGCACCCGCTACACCTTTAGCGGCCTTGATATAATCCCTGATCGGTGCCAGCTTCTCGTAGTATGCCCTGCCCAGTATTACTCCCCTATAGCCGATGCTTGACAGCATCTTAACCTCGCGCGGGGTTGTGATTCCTCCGCTAGCGTAGATTGACCCCCTCCTCTCGATGGGAATCTTCTCAAAAAATCTCAGGTCCGGGCCCTCCAGAGTACCATCCCTCTCTACTGACGTCATCAAAACGTATTTCAATGAGAGGTCATCGACAAGTCTAAACCCTTCCTCAACACGCATGAGGCTCGTCATACTCCACCCCTCATAGACTATGCCCTCCCTATTGAAGTCTAGTGCGGCGACTAGCAGCTCGGGGCCGTAATCCCTTACAAGCTCCTTTACAAGCTCCCTATTCTTGAATAGGATAGTTCCGACAACTATCCTGTCGACCCCAATTTTGAAGACTTTTTCGACACGCTCCCTAGTTCGAAGACCTCCACCAACCTGTACTGCTTTACCCTGCGCGTTCTTCACAATCTCTTTTAAAACCTCCATGTTGTCCCCCCTGTTCAGGGCCGCGTCAATATCCACTACGTGGATTCCATCTATCTCTGTAGAGGCCAGCTGACTCGCTACGTACGCGGGGTTGTTAGAGTAGACGAACATGTTTCCTAAGTCTCCCTTCATCAGCCTGACTACGCGGCCCTCGAGGATGTCAATCGAGACCCACAGCTCCATGTATCCACGAATCCATCTAAAAGCCACCATAAATACACAATCCCGCCCAGCCTCTACACCCGCATATTAGGCCAGCTCTCCAAGGGTATAGTGGATCTTACAATCTGAGCCCCCATCTCCGCAAACCTTCTGAAGGCTAGGTCTGCTTGGGACGAGTAGTCCACAACGCCTGGAACCACTACAGGCGAGGTGCAGTCCTCGAGCAAATATATTCTGGATACGAGCTCGGGTCTTCTCTCTTTCACAGCCTCAATCAGGTCCGAGACCGTCCAGGCGACGCAGTGGCTTTTAGCCTCGCCCGCAATTATTAGGGCGTCGTAGGAGAGAAGCCGGTTTATGAGCTGCTCATCCCTCTCCCCTATCTGCTCGCCACCAGGCCCCCTCTTCACCTCAGGCCCTAGGGCTGAGTAGTGCTCTGTAAGTGGGGAGAATCCCTTCGTCCTCATTACGGGCTGGGATGCCCGCGCTATTGCGTGGAAGAACACTGCCTCCTCTACGAGCGGGACGAGCGAGTGGCCGATTCCACCCAGCATTGCGTGGAATGGCCAGATGGTGAGCTCATACTTCCCACTCCTCTCCAGCGTCTCAACATAGTGTCTAACATATGTCTGGAGATACTCGGGGCTTATCCCAATTGTTCTCGCCGCCTCTGCAGAGACTCTCCACCTCCCCTCCCTGATATCGTCAACAGTTATACGAGTATAGGGATCGGGATGCCTGCCATTCTCATCCTCAAAGAATACTGAGTGAAAAATCTGGTAAGCCTGATGTGTATCCATCGTGGCGACTATTTCAGTTATGGATGGCAGGTTACGATAGATGAATGACGCCACTCTCTGACAGTCCTCCACAGCTCCCCTACCGGAAGTTCCCGCTACAAACAGCTCGAATCCAGGCACGCAGAAGGTATTCTGAACGTCTATGAGCATCAGGCATATTCGGAACTCATCGGCTGAGGCTGGCTTGATTGAATATATCCTCCGCCACTCCATCGCCTCAGCAGCCCTCTGCTGATACGGGACGCGCCAGATCTTGTCTGCCTGCGACGGGTCGAAGTGTGGAGGGTGTGGAAGTTCTTTAGCCATCAGCATATAGATAGGCTGCCAGCATCATATTGGCTTTTCGCACTAAGCAGCCTTAGATGGTCTGGCTTTGGGGCGCCGGCGGCTGCTCTGGCAGAGTGAAGAAGGCAACTATCTGAACTATAACCGCCACGAACAAAATTACAAACCCTATCAGAACTATCGCCAATACAGCCCCGATAAGGTAGAGGAGACCTGTGGTGGCGAAGAGACCGGCGCCAAGCCTCCTAGATATAGAGCCATAACTCCTCCTGAGAAAGATGCTGGAGACGATGGAAAAGACCCAGACTACTGCTATAGCCGCGAAAATTGCGATAGCGATATCTAAGAATAGTTGAAGCGTCTCAGGCCCTGTAAATTCTGTCGATAGGCCGTCGCCGGTGAAGATTCTCGAGAAAATTTGAGCGAAGCTTGCCAGTCCGAGGGCTAAGCCGACAGCCACACCAATCGCCCCGCCCACTATCAACAATATGATCGAGATTAGCATGTTGTTGAATATTGATGAGTCTCCCACCGCGTCGGCGATTTTTTTCACAGCTATCGCGACGAGCACAAGCCCGGCGATGTAGAGTATGAAGCCGACTTCAGGGGCTGGCAATAGCAGCATCAATATTGAACCAACGCCTCCGAGGTATTTCGCATCCCTCAGACCGTCCATACGTATTCCGAGGTTTTTCACGGATTAATATTCCTTGCTGCGTGGTGTCAGTACCGTACGCGGGGGTCGAGTATGAGGTAGAGGGACTCGAGTATGAGTCGTGCAGCGACATAGATTAGTCCGTACATGTAGGTTAGGGCTATTATTATTGCCTCGTCACCTCTCACTACTGCGTCGTAGTAGAGCCTACCCATCCCAGGCCAGTTGAATATTGTCTCGGTGAGTATTGCGCCTCCAAGGGAGCCTGCGAGGCTGAAGACGGCTATCGTTATGATTGGCGGTGCGGCGGCTCTCATGACGTGTCTCCGTATGACGATGTGCTCAGGGAGCCCTCTCGCCTTTGCGGCCATTACAAAGTCCTCCTGCGCCACATTCAAGACCACGGTCCTCGCAGCATAGATTGATGGTCCTATACTAACTGCCACGAGTGTTGTGAGTGGCAGTATTGAGTGCCACAGGATGTCAAGAACTATGAGGTGTGGCTCGGTGGGGGGCGGCGAGCTCATCACCCCACCGGGTGGTAGCAGTCGCACATAGTATACGAAGACGAGCAATAGTATTATTCCTGTCCACCAGCTGGGGAGGCCGTTCGAGATCGCGGCCAGATAGATGGTTACCCTATCTATCCAGCTCCCCGGGTTTAGGGCTAGTTTGAGTCCGATATAGATTCCGGCGAGCGTAGAAATCATAACAGCTGATGTGACCAGCATCACTGTGAAGGGAATCCGCTCCACTACTATGTCGCTGATTTTTCTGCTCCCACTGAATCCTTCAATAACCCTTGACTCGCCTAGGTCTAGGAGGACGACACGACGAATCAGGTCGGGAAGCCTGTAGTACCATGGCCTATCCAGGCCGTATGACTCTATCAGCTCCTGTCTCCGCGCCGCCAAGACGTTCTCGAGCTCTGTAGGGTCTGTAATGCGCTGTGCCAGCGTCTGTCTCAGGTTTCTCAACTCCTCGTTTATCGTCGCTGTTATGACACGCTCGGAGAACCCACTTACGCCCAGTATCACTACTAGTATGGCAATTACCACTAACAGGACGAGGCATAGTGAGGCTGCCCTTACAACAAGCGGACGTGCTACGCCCACTACCTCCCCCTACGCCTCAACAACACGACTGCTATAAACAAAGCCACAGCCACGGCCACGGCGACGCCGACGTATAGTAGGGTTGACGTCTGCGCCTCAGGGACTCCTGTTTCTGTGGTTATCGTCGGCTGGGTCTGAGTGGTAATTTCCCTCGTAGTCGTGGTCTCCCCTATTGTCACTCTGATGTCACTCTCAACCTCCAGCACGGTCCCTACCTCGTCAGGGTTATAGGCGACGATTGAGAGTTTGTAGAGTCCAGGTCTTAACTTGGATGAGGTCTCGGCTGGTACTTTGATCTCGTAGGCTCCTCCGTTAACGAGTGTGGCGTCGCCTACCGCGAATATCTCTGTACGTGAAACGTCTTGTATGAGGTATCTTACCTTGGTTCCCTGAGGGGCTTTGAGCCTGAGGGTTATTGTCCCTCCGGTCAGGGTGTTTATCTCTCCTGAAATTGGGGATGCGAGGGAGAGCTGTGGGGGCTGAGTGAATTCTGACCATCTGCCGGGGCTAAGCGGGTATGTCGGGTCCCTGAAGGCGGCCAGCTCAGCTGTCTGGCTAGGCCCGTCAAACCTTGCCAATATGAATGGCCCCTGCCCGATCACTAGGTGCCTATACTTTCTGAACCACTCTATCGACGCTCGATACCTAGCCTCAGCCTCGCTCCAGCTCAGCTGGTAAATACCGTCTATGCTGAGCACCTTCTCAGGCAAAAACTTGGAGGATAGAAACTCGCTCAAAACCACTTCGGCCAAGTGTCTCGAGACGCGCTCCTTGACTAGATTTATCCATCCGAGCTCGGGGTTGAACCGGGCCGCGGCCGTGTCTGTGTAGGCGGCCTGCCTCTTGTCGAAGACTAGGACATCCATGGCTAGGAGGACCTCCCAAGGCATTGAGACAGATGTCGGGAGGGCGTACTCCGCAACGATCTCGGGCTCGAAGTGCCAGTAGTCGACGTAGACCTCGAGCTTAGACCCCTCCACTATCCTGAAGCCCTTGAAGGTTTCAAGGTATGGTCGGGATGTCACGGCTATTGCCGTCTCTATTCTGCTCTTCCGCTCGTTATAGGCTATGTCGAAGGCTTGATAGATGGGGTATAATATGTCTGCCCATGTTATCGGCTGACCGTGATGCCACTTTGCGCCAATGTATTTCGAGAAGTCGTAGACTACCTTGCTCTTGGCCGTGACTCCGGTCCCTACCCTGCGCCATCCACCGGACTGGGCGTCCCATATGAAGGCGTCGGCCGGGACCAGTACTGTGGGCTGCGGAGAGGAGGTCTCGACTCTAAAATCTGCCCTGAATGGTATTGGCTTGCCGGAGAAGGGGTGGCGGGCAAGAGGAGGGTCTACAATGTTGCGGTAAATGTCTACGCTGTAGACGTCACCGAAGCCGCCTATTGGGTTCCATGCGCTCCTCCCACCGGGCGGCTCAACCCACAGATGGCCTACAACGAGGCTCTTATCGCTGCGTTCCTTGTTCACACTCTCCCTGAGGGTGTAGACTGAGCGTGGACCTCCCACTATGTCGAGGATTAATGGGGTGACGGATGGGCTTGCGGGGAAGACGCTGATGGCTGTAGCAACCCAAACCCTGATCGACTCTTGGATGCATAGTTGCGTCATCCTTCTGAAGAGCTCGTTGCGCTCCTCCTTGCTTCTGTAGTCGCCCTTGAATAGTCTCTGACCGAGCTCGTCGAGGGTTGAGTTCTCGTACTGCCAGAACCCGACCTCCCTCCAGCCTGGCATGTTGCCAAGCCAGGGGGCGCAGAACTGGTTTATGCTTCCCGCCTCGTATCGCGCGGCGCCACCCCTCCCCCAACCCTCAGTATATATATGCCAGTCAAAGGCAGCCGGGTCCCTAGAATACACCCTCTCAACAGCCGGACCGAACTCCAGCAATATGGGCTCAACCCTAAACCCAAGCCTCTCCAGCTCATTTCTAAGCATCTCACCAATCTCCCTCCTCTCATCCTCAGACCTGTAGATCAGCTTCAGGGAGATCTCCTTCCCACCAAACCTCCACACACCATCCACCAACTCGGCACCAGCCCTCCTCATCGCCTCTGTTATCAGGGACCGCGCATAGTCAGGGTCATAGCGTATCCCCAGAGACTTAACATCCTCAAAGACTGTTACGTAATCTAGGTCGAAGGGACTTACGAAAGAGTACATGGGCTGCGCCAGCCCCTTGAAGATAACCGAGACAACCTCATCCCTATTCACGAGATACTGCATGGCTTGTCGAACCTCTTTGATGGAGAAGGGGTTAAGCTGGCCGCTGGGTGCCGGAGCTGGGTTGAGCAGAATAGAGTACATCGTGGCCGGTGCTTCGATGAGTTTGATTGATGGGTCGCCCCTCAGGCGGCGCGCGGCCTCTGTCTTGAGGTTGAAGAGGAATATGTCTATTCTCCCTGCCTTTATCTCTCTGTCGGCGATGTCCTGCGAGCCTATACCCCGGAATATTATCTTCTCGGCTGCGGGTCCGCGTAGCTCGGACTGGCCATTAGACGCCTCCAGTAGGGACAGCTGAGTGACTGTTAGCAGTAGGGCGAGGACCAGTGCTGTCAGGACACGCATTCCCGGTCTGAAGAGATTAGAGGTGGGCGAATAGATAAGCTTTGGGTAGCCACAATAAAAAATTGAAACTTCTCGCGCTGCAGAGTATTGTGGCGCCTAGGCTATTGAGACTATCACACCTCTGTCTAACTACCGCTCACGATTGGCTAGTCGCCTGACCACTCCGCCGAGTTCCTTGGAGCCTCCTAGCGACGATCACTCCTGCCCACAACCCTATCGCAACACCTGAAAGACCAGCCACTATCAACCATACAACGTCTGGTGTGGTGGCTGGCTGCCCCACCTGCGGTGGCCTACTGTCACCACTAGTTTTCAGAGACTCGCCAATTCCGCGGACCTCTGTCAACAGGCTCTGCAGAATCTGCCTATCCGACTCGAGGGCGTTGATCCGTTCTGCCAAGTTGTTGAACCCGAACTCGATGTAGAAGCTCGCGACAGCGAAGTTTCCCGTCTGGTCATACGCTACCACCGTCTGCGGGCCTTCTGACGTCAGTGGTGTGAAGATCCGCGCAGTGAAAGACCCCTCCTCATTCGTTTTAGTGTATGCCACCACGCTTCCCGAGAGCTCTATGTATATGTTGGAGTCGGGCTGGAAGTTTGACCCTACTATCGTTATGTCGCGGCCCGCGACGCCGCTGGGGGGTGTGACGAAGATTGAGGGAGCCGTCATGGCCCGCCTCCTTGCGAATGCTATCTTCTGGTTTATTCCGGTGAACTCTCCCAGCCTGCAGTCCGCCCACACCATGTATACGTCGTCTGCTGTTGCCTTTATCGAGAAGTAGTCTCCGATGAATCTGCCGCCCGGGAATCCGAAGTTGGGGTTGCTATACGAGTCTGTGACCCTTGTGCTCCCAACCCTCTGGCCGAGCTCAGGTATCTCGAATCCCCACGTCTCACCCTTGTCCTCGGACCTCGTATAGTAGATGTGATACTTCGTCTCCACGGGGTCATCCCTCATATCACCCCACATAACGTGAATTACGCCGTTCGGGTCTACCGTGATGGAGGGGAAGAATTGAAGCCTGCCGGTCTCGTCGTCATTGAGTCTTTTGGGCTGGGACCATGTCACGCCGCCGTCGAGGCTCCGGACAAAGTAGATATCGCCGTCATCAAGCTGCTTGTCGGCTGGGCGTCCCGCAAAAACTATGTAGACCTCGCCACCCGGGCCAACCGCGAGCTGTGGGAAGGAGGACCCCCAATTTCTAAAGGGTGCGTTTCGCGGAGTGAAGCTGACCTCGTTAAAGATAGCGGCCCTTACCGGTCCCCTCCAGCTCCTACCGCCATCGTTGCTAATAGCCACATGTATCTCGCCTAACCCTTTAGCGCTATCGTCGTCCAAAGTGTCGAGCCAAGCGACATATATCATGCCATCAGACGTAACTGCCGGCTGAGACCCTTGGACAACCCGTCTCTGAGTTATCTCAGTTCCGAATCCGCGGACGACGACGGGACTAACCTGGATAGGCGGTGTCATTACTGTAAAGTCCGTTGAGGATTTGACCAGCTTGATGACCGACTCAATCCTAGGGTTCCCGAGGAATACGAGCTCCTCAACATAGAATATGTCCCACACGACGGAGAACTCCGTGTATGTTACATATATCGCGTCCCTTCTGGGGTCTGCTTTGTCGGGGCCCACGACCATCCAAGGCTTGTCAAGGAATGAGAATGCGATGCTTCCCCTCAGCCTCCCCTTTTCATCGTATCCGATATTCCTGAAAGTGATGCCGCTCCTAGCTACTGAGACCGGCTCAGACCATGTGAACCCTCCGTCCGTGCTCTTGGAAACCACTATACTTGAGACTATCTCCTCGGCGACGGCCGCGCCTATCCTAAACTCCTCCACACCGATGGATATTGAGGCGAAGTAGGCGTTCCCATCCCTGTCAAAGGCTACTACAGGGTCTCCCCCCGACCCTATGTCATCCTTCAAGTATCTTAGCTGTCGCGGGCCTATCCACGTCTCTCCGCCGTCTAAGCTGACATAGGCGCTGACCCCGGCAAAGTTGTAGTCTATGACGCCTACCAGCAGGTGGTTAGGGTTCTTCGGGTTCACGGCTAGGTGTGGCTCCGTCTGAATAGGCGCTCTGCTAAAGTCGCGTGTTATTAAGATGTTTCTGCTGAAGGCTGGTGCCGGGCTTCTGAAGGGTACCAGTATTCCCGCAGCACCTGGCGCCTGAAGGGCGAATTGCCCCAGGGCGGGACCCTCTCCCCCAGCCTCAACCCTCCTCTCACCCGGCTCCCCGCCCGCCTCGCCAATCCTCATGAACGGGTCTTCTCCCCGCGCGATGACCCCCAGCCTACCCGTCAGGAGTCCCGAAAGAAGTTTAGTGGACTGAAACTCTATCCTCACCCCGCCGCCAAGCCTAGCCTCCTCGAGGGAAAAGGTTATTGGAAGCACCGTTGCAATTGCCAATACCATTGCGAGTATGGGTGCAGCTATTCCCCTCATGGAATAAACAAGTGACTCACGGTCCCTATTAACATATAGCTCCTAAACACTTAGTCTTAAGTAGCTGCTAGGCCGACCTATGCTGTGAGGTCTGAGCCATGAGGGTGGTTAGAATTCAAACGCCGCGCGGAGGTCCAAGGCTAGGAGTAGTGGTTGATGACGAGGTGGCTCTGTTGCCCGAGAAGCGGTACGGCTCCGGGAGAGGCTTCCTAATGCTTGTCCGTGAGGCAGCAGGCAAGGGTGTGAGTGTTGCCGATTTATTGGAACGGAGACTAGGAGGGGGTGGACGGTTAAAGAAGGTTAGCTACTCAGAGGTTGCTGAGGGAAGGCTGAAAGGCTTCCGCCTCCTCATCCCCATTGTTCCGCCCGAGGTCTGGGGCGCTGGCGTAACATATCTCAGGAGCCGGGAGGCCCGCGAATACGAGACAAAGGCTAAGGGAATCTACGACCTTGTCTACGAGGCCGAGCGGCCGGAGATATTCTTCAAGGCCACGCCATCCCGCTGCGTCGGTCCAAGTGATGTCGCGTATATACGGGGCGACTCGAAATGGTCAGTGCCTGAGCCGGAGTTGGCGCTGGTCCTTGGACCAAAGCATGAGATAATAGGATATACTGTGGGCAACGACATCTCGGCAAGGGACATCGAAGGCGAAAACCCTCTCTACCTACCCCAGGCCAAGATCTACAGAGGGAGCTGTGCGTTGGGCCCCGCGATCGCCCTGCCTGAAACAGTTGGAGACCCTAAAAACCTGAGGATTGAGATGAGAATCCTTCGAGGAGGGTCTGAAGTCTTCAAAGGCTCCATAAGCACTTCGAGCATGAAGAGGGGGCTGGGCGAGCTTGTAGACTTCCTGACTAGAAACAACGTCATCCCCGCAGGCACTGTATTGCTGACTGGGACGGGAATTGTTCCTCCGGACGAGTTTACTTTAGAGGGTGGGGACGTAGTGGAGATAGAGATTGAGAAGATCGGCCTGCTTCGGAATAGGATTGAGCGGCTCAGTAGCCGAGATATACGGTCTTGATCTTGGTGTAAAAGTCTAGGGCGGCCTCGCCCTGCTCCTTGACCATGCCGTAGCTGGATTTCTTGAATCCGCCGAACGGTACATGAGGCTCTAGGCCGGTCGTCGGCTTATTGACCTTAACAACGCCTGCTTGTACACGGTTAATGAACTCGAAAGCCCTTGGGAGGCTCCTCGTGAATATAGAGGCAGATAACCCGTACTCGATCTTGTTTGCCAGCTCCACGGCCTCGTCAAAGCTGTGGGCGCGCATAACCGCTAGGACAGGTCCGAATATCTCTTCCTGAGCTATCCTCATATCCGGAGTGACATCCGTGAATATCGTGGGCTCCAAAAAGTATCCCTTAGAGTGTTCTGGCCCCATGAGCCTCTTTCCACCTAGGACCAGCTTAGCCCCCTCATCGATTCCGACCCGGATATAGTCAAGGATCTTGTTCATCTCCTTCTCGCCGACCACCGGCCCCATCTCAACACCCTCCGCCAGACCGTTGCCGACTTTGATCCTCTTGACACGCTCGACCAGCTTTCTCTCAAACTCCTCGGCGACGTTTTCAAGGACTATTGCCCGGCTGGTGGCTGTGCATGCTTGCCCCGTCAAGCCGAATGCACCCCTGACCACCATCTCAACCGCCCTATCCATGTCCGCGTCGTCCAGAATTACGGCTGGGTTTTTTCCGCCCAGCTCCAACTGAATCCTAATGTTTCTCCCGCCCGCAGCCCTCTTGATCTCTTCACCAACCTCGAGCGACCCTGTGAAAGATATTGCATCCACCTTGGGGCTGTTGATTAGCTCTGCACCCACAGTCGAGCCGGGGCCAGTGACGAAGTTTAGTACCCCAGGCGGCAGCCCTGCGCGGTGGAGGGCGTCAACTATCCTGTAGCCTATCAGTGGAGTGTAGCTCGCCGGCTTGAAGACCACTGCGTTACCGGAGATGAGTGCGGGCGCGATCTTCCATGAGGGTATGGCTATCGGGAAGTTCCAGGGCGTTATGATCGATACTACGCCTAGTGGCTCGCGGAGTGTGAAGAGGTGTGTATTGGGCTCGGCTGAAGGTGTGAACTCTCCCCTCAACCTGTAGCCCATGACTCCATAGAATCTGAAGATGCTGACAGCCCTAGCGACCTCAGCCCTGCTCTCCGCCAGCGTCTTCCCCTCCTCCCTAGTCAGCACCCTAGCCAGCTCATCAGCTTCATCCTCAAGTATCTGCGCCGCTTTAACAAGGATCCTACCCCTCTCCGGGGCTGGGGTCGAAGCCCATTTAACCTGCGCCTCTCTCGCGGCGTCGATAGCCTTGGCGGCATCTTCCCTGGATAGTTGGGGGAACTCGGCGACAACCTCGCCTGTATCGGCGGGGTTGATGTCTCTGAATGTCCTGCCGTCGGGTGAAAAAATCTTCTCCCCTCCAATCACACAGGGGAATAGATTCCTAGCCAACTCGTACCTACGACTGCAAAGCCTGATAAAAATCCTTCACACTTGACGGGAACTCTTTAATATATGCACGGTAGATCATCTGGCGAGATGCCAATGTCGGGGAAAGGTGCTGTCTACAGTTTTGAGAGGTTTGGAGGCACGATAAACGCGCCGCACAGGGCGTTCCTCTGGTCCATAGGCCTCGACCCCAGCGATATTGGCAAGCCTCTGGCCGGTGTTGTTGTGGCTTGGAGCGAATCCGGTCCATGCAACTTCCACACCCTAAACCTCATCGGCTACGTCAAGCAGGGGCTCCGTGATGCTGGGTGTGTGGGGCTTGCGATGCCCACGATAGTGGTGAATGACAACATATCGATGGGGACTGAGGGGATGAGGTATAGCCTCGTCAGCAGGGAGGTGATAGCGGACAGCGTGGAGGCCCAGATAGTAGCCCACGCATATGACGGCTTCGTCGGGATAGGCGGGTGCGACAAGACTCAGCCCGGAATAATGATGGCTATGGCCAGGATAAACAGGCCTTCAATATACATGTACGGCGGCTCAGCTGAGCCCGGCTTCATAGGTGAGAAGAAGTTCACGATAGAGGATGTCCACGAGTACGTGGGCGCCTACATCAGTGGAAAGATTTCGGAGCAGGAGCTTCTCCAGGTCGAGATGGTCGCACACCCCACGTACGGGGCCTGTGCCGGCCTCTTCACAGCCAACACGATGGCTATCTTGAGTGAGGGGCTGGGGCTAGCACTCTTGGGAAGCTCCAGCCCGACGGCCACCTCCTCGAGGAGGGCGATCTTTGCCTACGAGACTGGCAAGGCACTGGGAACTCTATTAGAGAATGGAATAAAGCCCCGAGACATACTGACCTACGAGGCGTTTAGAAACGCGGCTACACTTCTCATGGCTTCAGGGGGGTCGACAAACGGTATACTCCACCTCCTAGCACTAGCCTACGAGGCTGGAGTCAAGTTCACCTTGGATGACTTCGACGAGATCTCCAAGAAGACCCCGTACATACTGAGCATGAGGCCGGCTGGAGAATTTGTTATGGCAGACCTTGACAGGGTTGGGGGCGCCCCACTACTCCTCAAGAAGCTACTGGATGCAGGGCTCATAGATGGCGGCGTCCTGACCGTCTCAGGGAAGACACTGGCCCAGAGCCTGAAGGAGTATAGGCTACCCGACGTCCCCCACGAACACATAGTCCGAGACCCTTCAAAGCCAATCAAGAAGACGGGCGGCATCCGGATATTGAGGGGGTCGCTGGCTCCTGAGGGCGCGGTTGTGAAGACGGCGGCTACGGGTGTGACCAGGTTTGAGGGGTCTGCGCGGGTCTTCGACGACGAGGAATCCGCATTCGAGGCGGTTAGAGGCGGAACCGTGAAGGAGGGTGACGTCTTAGTCATAAGATACGTTGGGCCAAAGGGTGCGCCTGGAATGCCTGAGATGCTGAGGGTTACCGCCGCCCTCTCGGGTGCTGGGCTCGGAGAGTCCGTCGCAATGGTGACTGACGGGAGGTTCAGCGGTGCGACCCGGGGCATCATGGTAGGTCACGTGGCTCCAGAGGCAGCCTCTGGTGGGCCGATAGCCCTAGTCGAGGACGGGGACAAAATACTGATAGACACTGATGCTGGGAGGTTAGAACTCCAAGTATCGAGGGAAGAGTTGGAGCGGAGAAGGAGGGACCTCAAGCCCAAACCACCCAAAGCCACTTCAGGGCTCCTAGCGAAGTACGCCTCCCTCGTCTCCTCAGCCTCAACGGGAGCGGTAACCATGCCACGCCTCTAGAACGGGAATGTATAGGATATCCGTAATCCCTGGCGACGGCATAGGGCCCGTAGTCACAAGGCAGGCGGTCAAAATAGTTGAGGAGCTGGCCTCAACTGTGGGGTTTGGCGTAGAATTCGTCGAGGCGCCTGCCGGTGATAGGGTTGCCGCCGAGACAGGAGAGGCCCTCCCACGCGACTCTCTTAAGAAGATAACAACCTCTGACGCGTGCCTAAAGGGCCCTGTAGGAGAGACAGCCAGAGACGTGATAGTTTTTCTCAGACAGAGGCTCGACCTATACGCCAACATAAGACCATTCAAGACGTACAGGGGGGTCAAGACCCACTGGAGCGGAGTGGACTTTGTGATAGTGAGGGAGAACACTGAGGACATGTATAAGGGTGTTGAGGATGTTGGGCGTGACCACGCGGTATCACTTCTTGTCATCACGCGTTTCGGCACTGCGCGCATTGCGCGGGTCGCCTTGAACATGGCTAATGAGAGGCGCAGGAAGGTCACGATAGTGCACAAGGCAAACGTTCTCTCCTCCTACAAGTTCTTTCGAGACGTAGCGCTCGAGGTGCTTAGCCAAGGCGGCGTCGCGGTGGAGGAGATGTATGTTGACAATGCGGCCTACCAGATGATCGTTAACCCAACAATATTCGACGTGATCCTGACACCAAATATGTTCGGCGACATCCTCTCAGACTTGGCGGCCGGCATCACTGGATCCATAGGCCTAGCAGGCTCAGCCAATGTGGGTGAAAACATGGGTGTGTTCGAGCCGGTACACGGTTCTGCGCCTAGCCTTACCCCTGACTATGCAAACCCGATAGCAACGATACTCTCAGCATCATACATGCTTGGCTGGCTTGGAATGTCAAGGCGGGACGAGAGGCTATCCCGCGTCTCAAAGGCTATTGAGAGGGCTGTGGAAACCGTCCTCGATGAGGGAAGGGTGCTTACACCTGACTTGGGTGGGAGCGCCAAGGGGAGCGAAGTCTCCAACGCCATACTGAATAAGGCGCTCAACCACCTCAACATGGAGTAGTAATGCGCCTCCTCTCCCTCTTTACAGGCGGGAAAGACTCGACACTCTCCATCCAGCTGGCCCAAGAGGCTGGGCATGAAATAGCCCTGCTGGTTACAGCACGCCCGCTCGAGAGAGACTCATGGATGTTCCATACAACCTGTATAGGGGTCCAACACCTGCAGGCAGAGGCCATGGGCCTAGAGCACAAATACGTCGACGTCAGCGGGAGGAAGGAGGTCGAGGTCCAAGAACTCTACGACACTCTTCGAGTCCTCGTGAGAGACTACGGCGCTGATGGATTACTCAGCGGGGGGCTGGCGAGTCGCTACCAGAGAGATAGGATAGAGTGGCTTGCAGACCGCTTGGGTGTCGGGCATGTTGCGCCCATCTGGGGGGTGGGGCCCCGCGAGATTATGACGGAAGTGCTGGCGAGAGGGTACTCTGTCATAATAGTGGCCGTGAGCGCCCACGGTCTTGGGCCCGAGTGGCTTGGCAGACAACTAAACCGCGAGTACGTGGAGCAGCTTACCACACTCTCTGAGCGTTATGGATTCAACCTAGCAGGTGAAGGTGGAGAATATGAAACCCTAGTCGTTGACGCCCCCTTCTTCAGAAATGCGTTGAGGATAGATGCGGAGCCCGTCTGGCTGGGTGATAGAGGATACCTCAGGCTTATAAAGGCCTCACTCGCCTCTAAGGTCTCTTAAAATGGTGTATGTAAGACCCCAGACAACGACATCGCCCCAGGCGTATGCATCAACCTCAGAAGGTCCGTGAGATGTCTCTACCACATGCCTCCCCCTCCCCAGCCCGTAAAGCGGCGCCCACCTATAGTCCTCCAGCTCGTCCGCAAGCCTGACCGGCGGCCTCTCCTCGGCTAAAAAGACTAGAGGGTAGATGGTTAACTCTGGTCTATTCCTCGGGCTCCTCGGTGTAAGCCAGCCCAGAAGCCTCAAGTATTCCGCCCCCACGCCCACCTCCTCTAGAACCTCCCGGAGAGCGGTGTTAAGTAGGTTGCCATCCGACTCCTTCCAAAAACCCCCTGGAAGCGCCCAATGCCTACTCCAAGGGTCCCCAGACCTATACCCCCTCTTGACTAGAAGTATGTCGCTATCCACAGTCAATATAGCCGCGACCGCGCACTCACCCCGGCCGCCTCTCGGGGCTGTATCGCGTCTAACAAGTGGAAGACGGGTAATCCAGTCAGCCACACCAATAGAATCTGGAAGGGAATAATATTTGAGGATGAGTAGGCCATCCTTAACCTAGGCCTAGTATTGAAGTCGGTCTATGTCTCGCTCTGCCCCAACTGTGACGGCGTAATAACCGACGAGGAGCTGGTCGAGCTTGGAGTATGCAGGCAATGTCTCATAGAGGGCCTCGTGGAGGGTGGTCGGCTCCGGATCAGGCCAGGGAAATACATTCCGGTGCTGGAGCTGGAGGAAAGATTCAGGGAATTTGAGGCCTTCTTCAAGGAGATCATTGGCTCTCGTCCATGGTCGCTTCAGAGGACTTGGGCTAAGAGGGTCCTCCTCGGCAGAAGCTTCTCTCTGATATCCCCCACAGGGACTGGCAAGACGACATTCTGCCTAGCAATGGCGCTCTACCAAGCCACCAAGGGGAAGAAGTCATACATACTCGTCCCCACAAGCCTTCTCGTCCAACACCTCCTCGAGAGGGCAGAGGCCCTAGCCTCGAGGCTTGGAGATAAACGGCCCAAGATACTCGGATACTACTCCGGCATGAAGAGAAATGCCGCCAGCCAGACGCTACATCAAATCGCCGAGGGCGACTTCGACATACTTATCACAACAGATAGATTCCTCTATAGCAGATTCGACCTACTCATCAACAAGAAGTTTTCATTCATTTTTGTGGATGACGTTGACTCCTTCCTAAAATCTCCAAAAAACATTGACAAGGTACTGCTGCTGATGGGGTTCACCTTCGAGGAGGTCGGGAAATATCTCGAATTAATTTCGGGCAAATCTGACGAATCTGGTGGCGATAACCAGTATGAAGCATCCCCAAGTAGCGATAGGGAACTGGACTCCGTACTCCTCGTCTCGGGGGCTACTATGAGAGGTCGGAGAACCAAGAGAATGAGGCTGTTTAGACTCGCGCTCAATTTTGAGCCAGGAAGCTCAATAGACCTAGTCAGAAACATCTCAAACATGTATCTGCGGCAGGGCGCGAACCTCTGGGCGGATGTCGCCAACCTCATAGAGAAGCATGGCGGTGGATGCCTAGTATTTGTCCCGCAGGTGGCGGGTGTTGACTCGGCGAAACAGCTGGCGCAGTATCTGAACAGCCGTGGGATAAAAGCATACGCCTACGAGAGGATGAATGCGAGGATGCTGGAGCGTTTCAAGTCAGGCGAATATGACGTCCTAGTTGGTGTGGCTAGCACTAGAAGCCCGCTCGCGAGAGGTATCGACCTGCCGGAGCGGATAAGGTATGTAATCTTCGCTGGAGTGCCTAGGCGAGAGTTAAATGTGTCTTGGAGTGAGCATCGGCCCTCAATGCTTCTGAGCGCCCTCAGGAATTTAGCCCCAATTATTCGGGAGAAAAAGGAGGCCGACCTAGTCCAAGTCATGGGAATGTTAAACAAATGTGTTCCGACGCGGAGCGAGATACTGGAGGCGGTTAAGCAAGGGCTTGAGGCTGGGAAGCCCCCCGAGGGGTTTGCGGGCTATGTATACACAGCGGTTACTAGGGCCCACCAGCTCCTGAAGTCCTCGATCGGGGAAGAGGAGCTGAGGAGAATTGCAGAGATGCTTGACCTCAAGATTCGCGCAGATGAAAAGGGCATCTCTATACTGATACCCGACATTGACGGTTATGTTCAGGCGTCTGGCCGCTCGTCGAGAATGTTCGCGGGAGGCATAACCAGGGGAATCTCCATCCTAATAGTAGATGACGAAAAGGCATTTAGGGGTATTTCAAGGGGCTTGGAAGCCGTCTACGAAGAATCGTTCCAAGAGTATCAGCCAGAGCTGGCGGAGGAAGAGTTTAAACTCTGTGATAGGGACAGGAAACTTCTACAGGCTATAAGCATCGGAGAGTTTAGGCCGGAGGCAATCGATATTCTAAAATCATCCTTGATAATAGTTGAGTCGCCTACGAAGGCCAGAACCTTAGCCTACTTCTTCGGGAAGCCGGCTAGGCGAGTTATTGACGGATTAACAGTCTACGAGTCGATAGGTGAGGGGTATGTTGCATGCCTCTCCGCCTCGCAGGGGCATGTGGTGGACCTGACCACCGGCTATGGATTCCACGGAGTGGCAATGGTCGACGGCGAGTTCGTACCCACCTATATAGATATTAAAAGATGCCTGAGGTGTGGGGAGCAGTTTACAGACGGCGAGTCATGCCCAAACTGCGGCTCAAAGAAATTCTACAGCAAGCGAACAATCATCGAGTCTCTCCGAAAGCTCTCGCTAGAATTTGACACGGTCTTCATAGCCACTGACCCTGACGCTGAGGGCGAGAAGATAGGCTACGACATATACGTAAACATTAAACCATTCAATAAGTCGATTAAAAGGCTCGAGTTCCACGAGATAACCAGGAAGGCTCTCCGCGACGCCCTCAAATCCCCTCGAGACATCTCGCTTCCCCTAGTAGAGTCTCAGACTGTCAGGAGGATAGAGGATAGGTGGGTGGGCTTCGAGCTGAGCAGGCGTCTCTGGGAGCACTTCGGTAAAAAACACCTATCAGCGGGGCGAGTTCAGACCCCGGTGCTTGGCTGGGTCCTCCAGAGAATGGAGGAGGCGAAGAAGAAGCGGCTCGTTGCAACATTGGTTCTTGGTGACGGCTCTGAGATAGTATTGGAGAACATAGAGGATGTGGATGATGTTAAAAGGCATTACAGGCAAGGCACGCTCCAGGTAGAGATAACGACTGTAGATGTTGTCGAAACACCTCTCCCCCCACCGCGCCCTTACACCACCGACTCTCTCCTGCGCGACGCCTCAATCATGCTCAAGATGAGCACAGCCGAGGCGATGCAGGTAGCTCAGAGACTCTTCGAGTCAGGCCTGATAACATATCATAGGACAGGCTCAACCTACGTCTCCTCCACCGGAATATCAGTTGCTAAGAGCTACATCGGCGAGAACTACCCAGAACTCTTCTCTCCGAGGCACCACGGCGAGCCCGGTGCGCACGAGTGCATCAGACCGACGAGGCCGCTCAATAGGAGACAGCTCGAACTCTACCTCCAGTCAGGCATGCTCAGAATACCCATGCGGCTGGAGAGCAGAGACCTCTCACTATATGACTTGATCTTCAGGCGCTTCATGGCTAGCCAGATGAGGGAGGCTTTACTCCGGAGGCAGGTTAGTAAAGTCAGAGTGCTTGGCCGCGAGTATGAGGTTGAGAGGATTGTGGATGTCTTGGAGCCAGGTTTTCTCAAGGTCTTCCAGACTGTTAGGGTCCTTAAGCCGCTGACACCTGGAGCCCACAAGGTGGTTAACCTAGATGTGAGGAGCGTTCAGGCCGCCCCCTTGTTCCGCGAGGGCGACATCATAGCCCTCATGCGGGAGAGAGGGATAGGCCGTCCAAGCACGTATGCAAGGATACTCAGCGTCCTCTACAAGAGAGGATACATCTTCAACAACAGGGGCAGAGTTCTGGCGACAAGGCTTGGAAGAATAGTCTATGAGTATCTCGCATCCAACTTTGGACCACTTGTTTCGGAGGAGTTGACGAGGAGGCTGGAGGAGCTTATGGAGCGGGTTGAGTCAGGTGAGGTGGGCTACCAAGAGGTTCTAAAAGAGCTCTATGACGAGGCTATGCTGATCTCAAGACTGCCTGAGAAGGTGTGAGGCTGTAGACTTGGCGAGAAGTTTTAATAAGTCGAGACAGGGTACAGAATGAGGTAGGTCGGGAATGTCGCCCAGCCAGTTCTTCGACATGTTATACTCAAATGCATACATCCTATTCCTGCTGGGCCTCTCAATCTATGCTCTGTACATCATCTACACCAATATTCGCTCCGAGTAGTCGACCCTTCTCAGCTAGGAGGCTGGAGACTTGGCTCTCCAGCTCGCATGCACGGCAGATGGCTTTGGAGGCAGGCTCACCACATACCTGGCATGGTGTTAGCCCCCCCTCGCGGGGCATTATTCCAGATTCAATAGTTTTGAGCGCGGCAAAGAGCGAGCCGGGATATCTTGACTCGAACTGGGCTAGGAAGGTTCTCACCAGGTCTCTCTGAGAATTCTGGGCGTTTGGGCAGGGTATTTCTTGGAAGGGTATGCGGCTGAGATAGGCGTAAAGGACGACCTCCTCCTCCGGGATTAATCTAAGAGGTGCTATGCGTGGGATTATCCCGTTTCCCTCCCGCCTCAAGCCTATTGGCGCCTTTGGGAACTCGCCGCGGAGAATGTCCATTAGATAGGTTTGGACTATGTCGTCGAGTGTGTGGGCTGTAGCGACCACAGTGGCCTTAAGCTCCCTTGCAGCCAGGCTGATGGCCTTCCTCCTCCAGACCCCGCAGAGTGAACAGGCACCCAGTCCCAGCCGACCTAGAACACCCCTACTCATCGCCTCGGATAAGCTGATCCCGAATAGGTCCTCGAATGCATAGACGCGGTGCTCGACACCGAGCCTCCTACACATGTCTGCCGCGAGTCTCAGGGCTTCGTCCCTGTAGCCCGGGATACCTTCGTCTATTGAGACCGCGACTAGGCTTGCCCTAGGATATTCCCTCTCAATCTTGGCGAGGATCTTGAGGAGGCTTAGACTGTCTTTACCGCCCGAGACTGCGACGAGGATTCTGTCATCCTCCCTCAGGAGGCTGTATCTCGATATAGTCTTCCTTACACGCTTCTCTACACTCTTTTTGAAGCAGGAGGCGCAGAAGCTTACTCCCGAGTAAACCTGTCTGTAGACTGGCTGTGACTCCCTACACACGCCGCATACCCTAGTACTCGTCTCCAAGCCGAATTTACTCTGCAACTCCGGGTTATAGTCTTGGCGGAGGGTCGTTTAGAGCGCCTTCGCTGGGTGTTTGAGTACCCCGGCCCTGATGCTGCCCGGTCTGGGCGTGTAGGCCGGATGCCCTATGGCCACAACGGTCACCATTTCTAAGCCTTCTGAGCTGGGTGAGAAAAACTCCACGCAGTCGTCGTCGTAGAATGTTAGCCCGGTTGCGCCCAGGCCTAGCGAGTAGGCGGATAGATAGATTCTTCCAAGCCTTATCCCTCCCTCGAGCTGGACTGCGCGATACCCCCGGCCCCCAAGCACCTCAAAGACCTTGTCGAGGTCAGCCATGTTAAAGAATACGACGGATGCATCCCTCCCCAAGGCCTGTTCTAGGCAAAGGTAGCCGGCGGCCTCCCTGAACTGTCCCTTCCTCAAAAGCCTAAGTTCGCCTGTCGAAGGCATGTATCGGTAGCAGCCGCTGGGTATGCCCTCTACCGCATTAACGATCAGGTAGGGGTGGATTAGCGTGTCGCTGGGGTCTGGTAGAAAATCCACCCTTAGGGGGCCGAAACTATATTTGAGGATTGCAGATAGCTGGGGGGCTCCAATACTTCTTCTCGCAAACTTTCTGGTTGAGCCGCGCTGTAGAATCACCTCCCAAAGCCTCTTCTCCGTTGTCGCCGGCTGGGGGATTTGGACTGGAAGCCCCGAATCCCCACCTCCATCCAACCCGTGTAGCAGGCCTGCAGACTTCTTCCAAGCCGCCACGTCATCACCGGTGCGGAGCATAGTCGAGGAATGTGTCTCAGAGATTAGAGAATATTTAACAGGCCCGCCTATTCGTGCAGCCGGTACAGCCTCGACGGGGCCGGACACCCTCTCCGGGGCCTCCGCCCCAGCGGCCCCCACTCCGTCATTCACGGTTATGACCGCGAATGCCGCCTCATCCTCGCCATCAACGCCCACGAGGTCGTTCACAGCCCCGTCCTCAAAGCCGACGTGAAGTGTCGCATCGAGGCCGAATGAGCAAGCGACCGCTAGGAAATTAGCGACCATCGCGCCTCCGTCCCAGAACCAGTGTCTATAGCTCCTCTCCCTATACTTCCAAGCATTCCTCCAGCCGCAGGCCGTGAAGACTACACCAAACCTCGAGCGTAAGACACTCTCGTCTTGGACGGCCAAGGATAGAAGCCGTTTGAAGTCTCCCCTCCTCAGCCTAGTGAGGACAAACTCCCCAGGGTCAAAGTGGTAGACACCCGCCTCTAAGCCCTCGGCCATGCTAATCACGGGGTAGAGCTCGGTGCTGTGCAGCGCGCCAGTAGCCGGCGTCACCCTGAAGTAGAGGTAATGGTCTCCAAGCCTCTCGACGCGGCTTATCCCGGCCGTGAAGTAGAGGAGTGAAGCTAGGAGGCTGGTTGATATGGTCGGCTGTGGTTTGGTCGGTTTTCTGCACAGAAGCGCGTCTAGTGCTGGGCTCTCAGGCTTCTCGAAGTCTCTTGGGAGTTGCAGCTTCTCGCCGGTTACATAGTATTTGAACGGGTATGGCTTGTTGGAGAAGTCAAGGAAGCCCGAGCCCATCCTGACGCTGATATAGCTGTGCTTGGTCGACTCGTGATATTTATGGGCGATGTCGGAGCCCCATTTTCCGGCCGAGCTACTCGGTGGCAAAGAAATATCCACCACGGGTCAGGGTGAGCTGGTTTCTTCACAGCTCAGCTGAGACAAATCTCATCATTCCTGCGATATGTCCTGCCGCCCAGTAGATATATTTTTCCAAGCCTCTAGGCGCGATCCATCAAAAACGTATACTTCTTCTAGCGTCTTGGCAACAGCGTCATCAAGCCCCAGCCTCCCCCACTCCTCCTCCACATCCTCGAGTCTGGGCCTAGGTATGGGGTGCCTCGATACGATTGAGCAGCAATCCTTGTAGTCCTTGATGGATAGCTCGTAGAGGCCCAGCCTCCTCGAGAGATGGATAATCTCCTCTTTGTCGTAGCCAGCGAGTGGGCGGAGCACAACCAGCCGTAGACCATAGGAGGCTGCGTGGAGGGACTCGAGGGTCTGGGAGGCAACTTGGCCCACCGAGTCTCCGGTAACTATGGCCTTAGCCCCTATCTCTAGGCTAAGGGCCTCAGCGAGCCTGAGCATGAACCTCCTGAAGAGGGCGAGTTCAAGTCGAGCCTTTGCTGAGAGTGTGCTGCTCATGAAGTGGTGGTATGGTGCGAGGAAGAGCCTCGAGGAGGGGCTCGTCTCTTTTAGCTTGAGGAAGAGCTCCCCTATCTTCTCGGATAAGGCCTCCTGCGGGGTGGGTAGCGCGTAGATGTGGAGCATATCCACAATGCATCCACGCTTCATCATCAGCCAAGCCGCAACAGGCGAGTCTAACCCCCCGGAGATGAGTGCCAGCACCCTTCCAGACGCACCCACAGGCAGGCCGCCGACGCCCTCAATCCGGTGCCAGCCAAAGAGGAACACGTCGTTGAGCACATTTACCCAGAAAATAATCTCCGGGCTCTCTAAATCCACCGCCACTCCAGACGAGCTTCTTATACGCTCACCCAGTTCTCGCATAATCTCGAGGGAGGTCTTCGGATAAGACTTATCTGCCCGCGACACCTCAACTGCTATGCGGGATGGCTTAAGCTCCCTCGCCTTCTCCACCGCTATTCGCATGAGCAGCTCATAGTCTCGCGGAATCAGATACCCTATGCGGACCCACCTCACGCCCGGTATTCTGCTTACCCGTTGCGCCAGCTCCCCAGAATCTTCGCCACCCGTCGGCTCAACTATTATCCTCGCCTGCCTACGATACACCTTTGCCCCACGGCCACTGACTGCGGAGGCGATGTTCCTGGTCAGAAGCCTCATATACTTGGGCCGGTTTCCACCCTTCAGCATTATCTCAGAGGCCGCTACTATTATCGCGGGTCTCCACGGACTCTCCGTCATCCTATCCCCATAAATCATGTAGGGTCGGTTCAACCTAAAAGTTATGGAGACTATTTTCCACGAGTAGGAATCCTTGAATAATTGGTTTAGCCTATCTCACGTGGGGTGGAGGACTGGAGCTGGGCGTCGGTGGGCGGCTCCGAGAGGGGTTTAGAGTCTTTCAGCTGCGAGGTCTGCCAAGGGTTCGCGAAGAACTGCAGCCTTATGAAATGCCCGTTCTACCGAGATGCCATAAGAGAGGCCATTAAATCCATAAAGAGTGTAGGGGTTCTGTACGGCCCAACACCCCCTACAATACTGGTCGGCGAGTGGGGGTATCCCAGAGTCTACGCAGGCACTGGTATGATGCTTACAGCCGACATAGATCCGCGGGTCCTAGAGTCACCGAGGTCTTGGCTCCAGATACCTCTAGACAGCCTCTTAAACATGAGGCTCAGCATCCTAATGGGCAGGACAAGAGTTCGCGTAGAGTTGGCCAGAAGCCCGGCTAGGATTGTTGATGCTTTGCAGGAATCCTCCGCCTCCCAACGACCTGTTGACCTTGAGCTGAAGCTGTCAACTGGCTCGTTAAGGTTTGTCCCGGGCCTTGGTGTGAGGAATGCGCCACACGGCCCGGCAGGAAGGGTCGAGTACATCAAGCTTGTCGACAATCCCTCAATACCTAGGCCTGTTGACCGCGTAATCAACGACCCATACATCCCAGCACTAGAGGCTGTCCAGAAACTTTCAAGCCAGGGCGTCGACGAATACTATCTCACAAGACTCCTCTCCGCAGGGCTCTTAGGGAGGCGGATAGACAGGATTCTGGTTCCGACTGAATGGAGCATAACCGCGGTTGATGACATGTTAGGCAAGATAGCCTTGAGGCGCGTCAAGCGCAACAAGATTATAAGCGATTTCAGGGTCTATAGTTTCAGCGCCCACTTCAACACCGCTTATGTAGTCTTGATGCCGACTCCCTGGATGTACGAACTCCTAGAGGGTTGGGTGAAGAGCGGAGAGGTCTACTCAGACTTCGAGCTTAAGTGGGGGCGCTCAAGCTACGCCGATAACACGGGTGGAGCCTACTATGCCTGTAGACTGCCAATTCTCGAATATCTAAACCGTTTGGGGGTTCAGGCGGGGGTGATCGTCTTCTTTGAGGTTGACAGGGGCTGGATACCGCTCGGAGTCTGGAGGTTTAGAGAGATCGTGCGCGCAGCCCTCGAGCGGAGCCCAGCTAAGTGTGGAAGCCTTACCGAGGCTTTGGGCCTCTTGGAAGGGAAGCTTAAGCTCGGGCTCAAGACATACGTGAGAAGAAGCAAGATAGTCGCCTTCGCCCTTAAGCAGGGTAGGCTCAGCCAGTGACGCACGCAGCCACTGTACCTATCGTCTGGTAAATTTAATAGGACCGGGGGATTCATAGCATGTGGCATGGAGCCCGACGGAAACTACGCTATAGTTCTCGAAGAGGTTTGGAAGATCTACAAGACGGGAAAGACAGAATACCCAGCCCTCCGAGGGGTGACGCTTAGGGTGAAGAGCGGTGAGATGGTCTCTGTCATGGGTCCGAGTGGTAGTGGGAAATCCACACTACTCCACGTCACGGGGACGCTTGACAGGCCTACGAGGGGCCGCGTCGTTCTATATGGCGTAGACACCTCAGGGCTGGATGACTCTAGGCTGAGCGAGATTAGGAACAGACTAATCGGGTTCGTTTTCCAATCCTACAACTTGATTGGCAGGCTCTCCTCCCTCGAAAACGTGTCACTCCCACTAGCCGTAAGGGGTGTGCCGCTTCAGGCCAGACAGGCAGCTGCACTGGAAGCTCTCAGGATGGTGGGTTTGGAGGACGTGGCACATAAGAAGCCGAGCGAGCTAAGCGGGGGTGAGCAGCAGCGAGTCGCAATCGCGCGTGGGCTTGTCGGTAGGCCAAAGATATTATTGGCAGACGAGCCCACGGGAAACCTAGACACCAAGAACACCGCCGTAGTAATGGATATTCTTAGGAATATCAACAAGACGCTCGGCACCACCCTCGTCATCGTTACACACAACCCTGAAGTCGCGGAGAAGTGTGACAGGATCGTCAGGCTGAGGGATGGTCGAGTCGAGTCGGAGGTGGTTCTCCGTGCTTAGGCCCCTCCTACTTGTCTCACTCCTCCTAGTGGCGCTCTTAGCCCCATTACCCGTCATTCAAGCAAGTCCAGATGGTGTCAGGTATCTTGGGTTATACTGGGGCCAGAATGGTGTTAAAGAGGAGGTTGCGCCCGGCGATAGCGGTGTGCGCCTGACAGTAGCTCTTGGAAGTGACTTTGATGAAGATCGCATAACAGGGATTGTCGGGAGGCTCAGGCTCCCCAGCGTACTAAGGTCCCAGAGTGTCTCCAATCCTAGCGAAGTTGAGGCCCACTTCCCAGGGGTCATCCCGCCCGGAGGCGTATTCGAGCTCACATTCATAGTGAATATAGACAGCTCTGCCGAGGTTGGTGTAGACTATGAGGGGCTTTTGTTGCTTACCTACAGGGTGTTGGGAGAAAATTTAAGGGTCCAGACAATTCCTGTCAAGATAAATATTCCGGGGAGGCCCGTTCTCAGATTCAGCCTTAACGCTACTGATATTGAGCCGGGAAGAGTCAGCTCGGTAGAGCTCTTACTAACCAACGTAGGGTCTGTGAAGGCCACTGATATTCAGGTCTTCGTCCAGCCTCCGCCCCAGCCTGCCTATGGACTGCTAATAGACAAGCAGCCATGGATCGTTGAAAGCCTCCCACCAGCGGGTTCTGAGAAGTGGGTTATAGGTGTCTACGCGTCGCAGGCATCTGGCGACTCGCTCATGCCCATTACAGTGACGGCGAGGTATAGAAACGCTGTCGGACTATACAGGGAGCTCACATCGGTCCTGAGTCTCTATGTCAGGAGGCCAGCGGTCGGCGAGGCGAATCTCAGGGTCTACGCTGAGCCAGTCAGAATGGAGCCGGGGGCAAGCCATCAGCTATCCATTGTCCTGGAGAACATTGGCTCTGTCGCGGTTAGAGATATCCGAGTATCCGCTGAGCATTCAGGTCTCCCCATTTCAATCCTTGGCCCGTCATACTGGAGCCTAGACCGTCTCGATCCAGGCCAGAGGAGCGTTATCGAGGCGGTTATTTACGCCGCACAGATGGCGGCTAATGGCGTCTACCAGATACCGCTCCAGATTTCATTCAAGGACTCAGCGGGGAACAGAATTTCAAGGATGGTGTCGATAGCGGTCTCCGTGGGTGATATACCGCCGAAGGCACCAAACCTACTCATAGAGGCGGAACCGGAGCTGGTCGCTGGACGAACCCAAACCATCAAACTCACAGTCAAGAATATACACCTGAGCGATCTTAGACGCGTATCCATTACTGCTCAATCGCTGAACCCGAGGCTCACAATAATTGGCTCTAATAATTGGCTAATAGAGTCTCTACACTCAGGGCAGGCCGAGACAGTCCAGTTGGAGCTTTACGCAGAGCCTGAGCTGGCGGGGACCTCTACATCAATACAGGTCTCCGCCACATATGTAATAAGCGAGACGGGTGAGCAGGCATCGGAGCAAAGGGCCGTAGGCTTCGTTATCCAGGGGTATATCATCTTGCGCATCTATGACACTAGAGTAATCTTTATAGGCGGAGAACCCTACATCTCGGGAAACATCATAAACGAGGGGATATCTGACGCCCTCTTCTCCACCATACACCTAAACAGCAACTCGGGGACAAGGTCAAGCGTCTTCGTAGGCGAGATAAAGCCAAACGCCCCGCTTCCATTCAACCTCAAACTAAACTCTGGAGACCAAAGATTCAAAGGTGAGATCATAGTAGAGTACAAGGACGTATTCCGTAAAAACTATTCCACCAAGTTCCAAGTAGATGTGGAGATCCCGAGACCAGTGAGTGAAACGAGACAGGAGAGTTGGCCGGGATGGGTCGTGTCAGCGCTAGTGGCAGTCGGGGCCTTAGCCGCGCTGACTTCTGGATATCTCTACATACGGAGGCGTAAGCGAAGTGAAGCTGGTTGACGCGGTCAGATACGCGCTCAGTGCGCTTAGGGAGAGGCGGGGTAGGAGTGTTCTCACAATTCTTGGAATCGCGGTGGGTGCAGGCCTCATAATTGCTCTCCTATCTCTTGGCGACGGCATAAACATAGTTGTAACAGACCAACTTCTGACACTCGGCGCAAACAACATAATAATATTCCCGGCCCAGGGCTCGAATATCCAGTTCACAGACGCTGACGTCCAAAAGATAATGAGAATACCTGGCGTTTCCGTAGTCACGCCCTTCATCTCAACGGCCGCCGAGTTCCAAGTCGGAGGCACAACCGTGAGCGGCCGGATAATTGGCATAGACCCTATACATCTCCAAATAATATTTCCCGGCATCAAGATTCTAGAGGGAGAGACACCGCTCTCCACTAGCGCCACGCAGGTAGGTGTGGGCTACAAGGTAGCGTTCCCTCCAGCTGCATCGACCTATTCCCGCCTCTACATAGGACAACCACTCACCATTGTGGTCCCGACACAGAGCGGTGTTAAGACAACCAGTTATACGGTCACGGCGATATATGACAAGTTCGGGGCCTCCATCTTCTTCGACGCAGACACGGCAGTCGTAATGCCTCTCCCCGCGGCCAGAAGGCTTCTCGGAGTAACAACGTATCAAGCAATACTTGTGAACACGGAGAAGGTGGAGCTGGTCGAGTACATCATCTCCGAGCTGGAAGCGATGTATGGTAGGAATGTCAACATTATAAGCCCCAGCTCTATATTGTCGACCGTTCGAGGCATAATAGCCTCCTTCACAATATTTCTCGGCGCGATAGCCTCCGTGAGCCTACTAGTGGCTGGCCTCGGAATAATGAACACGATGATAATGGCGGTTATGGAGAGGACTAGAGAGATAGGCGTTTTAAGGTCTATTGGGATGACGAGGCGCGACGTCTTGATGACTTTCCTCTTCGAGGCGGTTCTTACGGGGCTGATCGGCGGAATCATAGGCATAGGCATAGGAGTGGTTCTATCAATCGGGTTCGCAAGCTTTTCAGGACGCTTCCTAAGATTCGGCCCCCAGTTTCAACCACTCCCCATAAACCCAGTCATAACGCCGCAACTCCTACTCGAGGCATTGCTGTTCGCCGTGTTCGTGGGCTCCCTCTCGGGACTATATCCTGCTAGAAGGGCCGCGCAGATAGACCCGGTCAAAGCCCTTAGGACAGAGTAAGAACGATCTCATAAAGGCGGATATATTGCCTTGTGACTACCCTATAGTCAAACCTCTTCACCAGCTCTAGCCCTCTTGAGGTGACCGAGTCCCGAAGCGTCTCAAGCTGCTGATAGGCTTCAACGTATGAATCTGGGTCGTGGTCGGCTAGGATCAGTGCCTCTTTGAAAGGCGTGAATGCCGGTATCTTGGGTGCAATAACGGGGCAGCCTGACGCCCAGGCTTCGAGCAGGACGGAAGGCATCCCCTCCCATATTGAGGTTATCATCAGCGCCTCTGCAGACTTCATGTAGGAGATCACCCTCTCCCAGCTGGCTACCTCTTCGACGCCGAACGCCCTATATCTCCTCCCAAGCATCTTCACCACCCTCCTGAAGAGGGGGTAATTCTTGACAGGGTCATTCCTACCCACAAAAAGTATCACAGACTCGTCTGCAGGCTCTATCTCTCTTATCGCCTCGAGGTCCGTCATGTTTGGAATCCAGGCCCAGCCGTTTCTCTCAGCCTCCGACTTCATGACAGACGTCACCGCTCCGGCGGCCCGCATCAGTGTAAGCATCACTTGGGCCGAAGCCTTCCCAAGAGCGCCATACTTGAGGCTAAACTCAATCATCCCCCCATGGACAGTAACTATACATCTTGAGGGCCTACTCAATGCAATGCCAGCCAGCTTCGGGTTATGCAGGTGAATGATGTCCACGTTAACTGTCTTGGCCAAAGCGCCTAGCGTAAAACTCGGAGCCCTGAGCATGGGGAAATCAAGGTGCCAAGTATTCGCAAAGTCAACAATATTGACTCCAACCCCATTCTCAACCAGCCCCTTCCTAAGCAGGGCAACGTGCCTGCCACTACCACTCACTCCGCCCGAAGTGAAATTCACCAGCGCAACCTTCAAGCCATCCTACCCCACAAATCAGACTCAATAAAATCCTCGCCCAAGTAAGAGATAAAACCTGCACCCAGATAGATAATGGATGGGGATGAGGCCCGCCGCTCCAGACTGAAACGTGATGCAGGAAGAGCCGAGCCGACCCCCTGACAAAAAGTGTTAATCAGTACCACACCGAATAGTGTATAGTTTGTTCAACGGTATGTTAAAGTATAAATGCATGCACATTTTATTAGATAGTGCATGTCCAGAGATGGAAAAATTTCGAGACGTGCTGCGCTAAGCACAGGTGCTAAGGTCGCGACAGCAGCGGTTGTAACCGGTGTTGTAGGGGGGATTGCGGGGTACCTCGCCGGAACCTCCGCCCAGCCGGCCAGAGAGGTCACGAGAACTCTGACACAGACTGTAACGCAGCCTGGAGCCGGGGTCCAAACAGTAACACAGACCGTGACGAGAACGGAGACTGTCACCGCCACCGCACCAGTGGGCGAGGTAAAGCCGGAGCTATCTATCACGTTTGCCTCGCCGGAGTGGCTTCCAGGAAGGCTAACGGGCCTCATAGCTAAAGACTTCCCGGCCTGGTCTAAAGCCACAATCGGTAAAGCGGTAGAGGTAAAGATGGACCTGATTCCTTGGGGAGCTATTTTCGACAGGCTCTCAACGGTGCTGGCCGCCAAGTCAAAAGAGCCTACGCTTTTGATATCTGATAGCCAATGGCTCGGCCAGTTCTACGTCGGCGGACACATACGAAGGCTAAACGATATCATCGCGAGGGACCCGGAGCTCCAGCAGCTACTTAACCGGTTCGACCCCTCTCTAGTCTACTTCTATATGACCTATCCTCAAGGGAACACCAACAACATAGTCGGCTTCGCACATGAGGGTGACGTGCTACTCTTCGTCTACAGGTATGACCTGTTCTCTCACCCAACTGAGAGGGAGAACTTCAAGGCGAAATACGGATATGACCTCCCGCTAAACTATGAGGACTGGTATCCGGCACAGCTTGACTGGTACCAGATAAGGGACATAGCCAAGTATTTCACTAGGAAGGCTGGTGACGAGCTGGCCGGTAAACGCTTAGAGGAGGACTTCTATGGAATAGCACTACACATGTCTAAAGCCTACGACGCCATAGCCTGCCCATTCGGCTCAATACTATATAGCCACGGTGAGTATTGGTGGGACCCCGAGACGGGAGAAGTTGAGGGATGGATCAATAGCCCGAGGGCACGGAAAGCTCTCGAGTTTTACGTCTCGCTGGTCCCCTACGCCCCGCCGAACGCCCTCGAGATATGGTTTGATGAGGCGAATGCTGTTATGCAGGCTGGAAAAGTGGCGATGATTTATAACTGGGCCGGCTTCCTGCCAAGCCTCTTCGACCCCGCGGCATCCAAAGTATACAACGTGATAAGAGTTGTGCCACCGCCTGGGCACAAAGGAGACGATGGAATATTCAGAAGATATAGCGGAATCGGAGGGCAACCAATGTGTATAAACGCTTATAGCGACTACGCTGAGGAGGCGCTCGCCTTCATAAAATTCTGGTTCCAGCCCCAGAATCAGCGTAAATGGGCTGAAGGAGGCGGAGGAGTATGTATCAGGGACATCATCCAGACTGAGTGGTTCAGGAACCTCACACCATACAACCGCGCCTACGCCGACTCTATACCATTCCAGGTCGACTTCTGGAACGTCCCCTTCTTCTTCGAGATGCTGACGGTTGTACAGGAAGAGATACACGCAGCACTAGCGGGCAGTATCAGCCCCCAAGCCGCACTAGATAACGTGGCGCGGCGGCACAAAGAGATAATTGAGAGGGAGAACTACCCCGCGGCATTTGAGAAATATGGGAAGCCTGCGAAGAATGTGGCACAGCTTGTAAGGCAAGGCCTGCCTATCGGCTAAAACCCAGAATAAACTCAAATACGCGATAAATAAAGTGATTTTTGTATGACTTCACAAGCCACTACTGGCAGCCGGCTAGTGAGGATTTTCCCCATCCTGCTCATACTACCTGCAGTTGCGCTCGTGACGTTCCTTGTAATCTTCCCACTCATCTGGGCACTTGGTCTCAGCTTCTACTCATACAACGTTATTCGCGGAGGGGCACCGATCTTTATCGGAGTCGAGAATTATTACAGGCTCTTGAATAGTCTGGACGTATGGCGGAGATTTGTTTTAACAGGGCAATTTGTCTTCTACGCAGTGAGTATTGAATTCCTAATTGGATTTGGGCTCGCGCATCTATTCTATAACCAGTTCCGTGGTAGGCGGCTGGCAATAACTCTTGTAACGACGCCCCTTCTCGTCGCACCCGTGGCAGTAGGCATCTTCCACCGGTACCTCTTTGACGCAACTTTTGGAATCTACAGCTACATTGCACAGCTGATAACAGGACAACCGGTCAAGATACTTTCACAATATCCAATGTTTGCGATCGTATTCATGGATGTTTGGCAATGGTCTCCATTCATGATGCTCTTCATACTGGCAGGCCTCGAAGCTATTCCGAAACACATGTTGGAGTCATCCGAGATTGATAGATTATCAATGTTAGCAAAATTCCGATACGTCATCTGGCCCACAATCAGACCACTAGTGGCACTTGCCCTCCTCTTTAGGACAATGGACGCCTTTAGGACCTTTGACACAATTTTCACGCTAACCGAGGGTGGGCCTGGAACTGCCACTGAGGTGTTGTCAATCCAGATCTACCGGATCGCCTTTCAGTTTTTCAGGACTGGTGAGGCCGCTGCGCTAGCATTTATATTCCTAGTCATCATAGTGCTCTTGACGAACATCTATCTCAGATTGGCGAGGAGGGAATAGAGATGGCAAATCTAAGAAATAACAGGCGTGGAAGGCGTAAGATTGTTAAAACAACTCTCATATACCTCTCGACTATCATTGCGGTTATCTTCTTCATCTTCCCTATTTACTGGCTCGTAGCAACTTCGCTAAAGACAAGGGCACAGGCCTTCAGTACACCTCCACTATTCGTCTGGGAGCCAACATTTAGAAACTTTATCGACATTTTCCTGAAGAGGCAGACGGAGATCGAGGCAATAACAGGGCAGGAGCTTGAGTTGGCCACGGGCGCTGAGATCTTCTTCTACAATAGCTTCGTAGTGACGTTCTCAAGCATCGCCATAGCTACAGTGATAGGGGTTCTGGCCGCGTACAGCTTCTCAAGATACAAACCTGCAGGAACGAGTACTCTAATGTTCTTCATACTCTCCACTAGGATGCTGCCGGCCATCGTGGTTGCTATTCCCATATACTTCTTTTACCGGAGCCTAGGCCTCTACAACACATATATCGGACTTATTCTGCTCTACACAATGTTCAACCTCCCATTCGCGGTCTGGATGATGAAGAGCTTCTTCGACGAGGTTCCACGAGACATCGAGCAGGCCGCGTTGGTCGATGGCTCTAACCCGGTCAAAGTATTTTACAAGATCGCCCTTCCGCAGGTGTTGGTTGGTCTAGGAGCCACGATCGGTTTCTTAATAATCAATGTCTGGAACGAATTCCTTTTCGCCTTGTTGCTAACGGAGAGGGCGACTCGGACGGTGCCAGTTATGATAGCGGGTACGAGGGGCGAGGTTGGTATAAACTGGGGCCTTATCGCAGCTATAGAGACGCTTTACATTCTTCCAGCTCTCGTTCTTATCTTCCTTCTGCAGCGCTTCTTACTGAGGGGGATGACCTTCGGTACGGTGAGGGGTGTAAAGTAGTTGACAAGGGTAGAGATACGTGGCTTAAAGAAGTCTTTTGGGCCTGTTCAGGCACTGAGGGGAATTAACTTGGAGGTTGAGTCCGGCGCCCTCGTAGCGCTCTTAGGACCGACAGGTGCTGGAAAGACTACCCTCCTTAAATGCATCGCCGGTGTTGAAGAGCCCGACGCAGGTGATATACTCTTCGACGGACAGAGTGTGTTGGGAACTCCAGCTTGGAGACGAGATGTAGCTATGTTCTTCCAAACCTATGCACTCTATCCTCACATGAGTGTCTACGATAATATCGCCTACCCGTTGAGGGAGCGTAAATGGAGCAGGCAAGAAATTGACAGGTCGGTGAAAAACGTGGCTGAGAAGCTAAGGATAGCGCATCTCTTAGACAGAAAAGACCCATCTACACTCAGCGGGGGCGAGATGCAACGTGTAGCGCTCGCACGTACACTAGTTAGGAATCCGAGAATCTTTCTTCTCGACGAGCCCATCTCGAACCTAGACGCTAAGCTTAGGGAAGAGATGAGGACAGAGTTCAAAAGGCTGCACAAGGAGTTAAAACAGACGATCATCTATGCTACCCCTGACTTTTTAGAGGCATTTGCAATTGCTGAGAAGGTCGCGGTGATAAAGGACGGCGTGATATTGCAGTATGATACCCCCATAAATTTGCTGAGAAGGCCGAAAAACCGATTTGTAGCCACTTTCATAGGCAGCCCCACTATAAACATTATGCGGGGGGTCGTTAGGCGGATGGCTTATGGTTGGGAGTTCTCAACGTCTAGTCTGAGAATCCAGCTGAGTGATGTCGGTCATTACTCTAAACTCTTGGACGGCTCTGAAGTGGAGCTTGCAGTCAGACCTCGAGATATAGTCTTGGAAGGGCCTAAGAACCGTAATACCTTCAAGGCAAAGGTTGTGGCTGCAGAGAGGCTGGGTTATGAGACAATAGTTACTCTGAGTCTCGGCGATGTTGAATTAAAAGCTGTAACTAAGGGCATGAGGTCATATAAATATGGTGACGAAGTGATAATAAATATACCTGGTGATAGGGTCATTCTTTTTGACGTGTCAAGTGGGGAGGCGATGTATTAGATGAAGAAGAATCTACTAGAAAGGGTCGGGCTTGCTTTGTCCTTCATTGGTCTTGGACTCGTATTCCAGCCCTTTAGTAGCCAGCTACTATACTACGGCTTTATCCTGATAGGCATTGGAGGTTTCATATACGTCTATTCGACGTACTTGCCAAGTAATCCCGGAGGTGATGTGGGTCTTAGAACAATGGTGAGGTGGCTCGTGACGCTCGTAGGTGTTGTCGTATTCTTTGTTATACTTTCAATCTATCTTGTCCCCATCTTGGTGGTGTAGGTGGGTATGGTAACCGTACGGGCTGAAAATATAACAAAGATTTTCAAGACCTTGAAGGCGCTGGACGATGTCACGGTAACGGTTGATCACGGGTTATTCTTCTGTCTTCTGGGACCTAGCGGGTCAGGTAAGACCACTTTGATGAGGATAATAGCGGGTCTGGAGACCCCTACGAGAGGCTCGGTATTCTTTGATGACGAAGACGTCACCGATTTATCACCGTCTGAGAGGAATATAGCAATGGTTTTCCAGTTCCCCTCAATATATCCAAGCCTAAACGTATACGACAACATCGCACTAGCCATCAGAAGTGAGGTTAAGAGCAGGCAGGAGGAGCGTGAAAGAGTTAAGTGGGCTGCCTCGCTCCTCCGCATAGAGGAACATCTGAATAAGAGGCATCATGAGATTGACTTTGGGATACTACAGCGCGTATCCATAGCTAAAGCTATAGTGAGAAATGCGCGGGTATACATATTTGACGAACCACTCAGCAACCTCGACACGAAACTGAGAGAGTCGCTTAGGTCAGAGTTCCAGCGTATACACAGGGAGGTCGGAGGCACCTTCATCTACGTCACTCACGACCAGTTGGAAGCCATGGCGATAGCTGATAAAATAGGCATACTTCGAGATGGGCGGCTCCAGCAGGTAGGAACGCCTGACGAGATTTACTACCACCCCGCAAACAAGTTTGTCGCCTATTTCATAGGTTCGCCCACTATCAACTTCATCGATACGAAGCTGAAGCTGATTGAGGGTAAGCTCTACGCCTTGGTCGGTGACTCACATATAGAGTTGGGAGAGGCTGCTAAACTCGCACTACAGTCACGGCAGGACAAACTAGAAAATATACAGCTAGGTGTGAGGCCACATGACATCAGCATCTCGACTACTCCAGTCGGCGACTCGATCCCATGCCACGTAAATTACATAGAGTCGCTCGGCACTGAGCTTCTTGTAGAGCTAAGGAGTGGATCTACATCTTTTAAATGTCTCTGCGACGCGGCCCTAAATATCAGAGAGGGGATGCGGGTATATGCTTCTTTCAATAAGGAACACATCCACTTAATAGACGCTGAGACGGAGAAGGTAATTATTTAAGATGTTTGAGTCGAATCTGTGGCCGAGGTCTATTGTCGGGCCTTGTCCCGCCTTGGTGGCGTGTGTTTTGCGAGCCGGGAGCATACTGGATTGTTGACGATTTTCCAGCTGTTCTCTCCGAGCTCGAGAAGAGACCGCCGAGTAGACAGCTTCTCAGCCCTGTGGTGAGCAGCTTCATAGCGGGGCTACTCCAAGCCTCAGGTGGGCTAGGATACTTACAGGTCTCTGAAAGCCCGATTATCTTCACACCATTCATCATGTTGCGCTGCGACGAGGATACAGCCTCTTTTGTTGTCAGACAGGCGGGTGATGCATGGGTGTCGAGAAGGGGCTCGCGAATAGTAGTTTACATCTTGGGGTTGAGGGCAGTGATACTGTTAAAAGTCATAGGCCCCTACCTTCGCGGCTTTAAGCGCAGGGCTTATGACGCCTTGATCAGCTATGGCTACAAGTTAGGTGAAGATGGGCCCTCGAGAGCTGCTCGGGAGCATGGCTTATCCATCCGCTCTTCAATAGTCATCTTAGAGGGTAAGAGGTTAAGGCAAATAACATTTGAGGAGATTAAGGGGTAGAGAGTCTCCTCTACCTGACAGCATATATCTTGAGTTTAAGGCCGTCGGGACCAGCTACGCCCTCAGCTAAACCCAAAGTCCAGTTAAGATACCTGAGCTCAGGTATCCCTGTCTGGAAAAGAACAAACGCCTTCACACTGTACCCCTGGCCAGCCGGCACGGCATATCCACGCCTAAGTGCCGAGATTACCCCTTTATCTGTTTTTATCGTCTCATGCACATGGACATAGACAGCGTCACCATGTTCAGTCTTAACAGTTGATCCGTAGTCTACTCCCTCATATGAGCCATTAATCTTCCCCGAGACCTTCCCTTGCATGTAGTAGTCTGTCCTGCCTCCCATAGCTCCGCCACCAACCTCAACAGTTCTAACAATCCTAGCTTCTAACTCGTAGAGCAGGTCAAGATCCATCGAGTTCACCTTTCCACAAACCAAGACGATTCTGCGACGTATCTTAAACTCTCTCCGGGATTGAGGAAAACTAGATTCGTAGATGGCGACATGACAGATACCGCCTGTCTTAGTTTCTCTTTATCAAGTCTCTGCCTCGGGAATGTGTCGTAGTGGCAGGGTATTGCTATCTTGGGTTTCAACATCTTGCACGCGTATGCGAACTCTCTGACACCCATATTATACTGTCCTCCCGCGGTCATTATGCATATTTCGGGGCTGTATAGCTCCTGAATTATGTGCATCTCCATCATGACTCCAGTGTCTCCCGATGCATAGATTACAGGGCCATCAGGGAATGATATGACATATCCAGCCGCAGCGTCCGGATACCTAATCTTGTTTTTTACATAGTCATAGTGCATAATACTGCTCGAGTGGAATGCGGGAACCATCGTGTATGTGACTCCCCTAATATTGCAGCTTCCCCCCACATTGAGTGGATACATCCAGTAATTCCTCCCTGCTTTTGGGTCTGGGTCGGAGTCGTATGGTATTCCATGTATGTCTGCATACATTCCCACCTCTGGGGTGCATATCAGACATGCGCCGGTCTTCTTCACGATCTCGATAGCGTGTCCAATATGGTCTATATGACCGTGTGTCACAAGAACCACAGTCGCCTCTTTTACATCATCGAGACCTATAGGGCTTACAGGGCTGGTCCACCCACCCGCGATTCCGGGAGACTTTAGCCACGGGTCGAGATAGATCTTCTCATCCCTCCACTCGATGTAGAAGGATGCGTGTCCGATGTATTGTATCTTAACTTCTGGCATGGCGAGTTGAAAGACATCGAGATGATATATAAGCGTTATACTCGATGTTCGTTAACAGATTGACTCTTCTCCCTTATGGCCTTTAATACTTTTTCAGGTGTTATGGGTAGCTCGGTTATCTGTACGCCAATGGCATCGTAGACCGCATTAACTATCGCTGGGGCTATGCCGTTTGCCACCATCTCGCCGACGCCCTTAGCACCATATGGGCCCGTCGGAGTTGGGGATTCTACTATCTTGTAGATAATCTTTGGTATATCGCCTGCTGTGGGTAAGACATATTCGCGAAAGCTCTTAGTTTGATGTGTTATCTGAGGGTAGCGGGGATAGACTGTCTCTCTCAAGGCCGCGCCTAGACCCATAACCGCGCCACCGATTATCTGGCCCTCGACAAGTTTTGGATTAATAGCTCTGCCAACTTCGTAGACGGTAAACAGTTGTAGAACAGTCACTTGCCCGGTCTCAGTGTCGACTTCTACGTCTGCCACCACACAGCCATGAGCCATCGTCGAGTGAGGGTCAGACTCTCCAGTGTCTGGGTCTACAATGCTTTTAGGCTTGACATAATGGCCTTTACCTACGACTGGAGTGTTATAGACGAACTGGGCTTGGCTAGCAACCTCTCTAACGGTTATAGACTTATCCGGCACCCCCTTAACCCATATCTTCCCATTCTTAATCTCTAAGTCTTGTGGAGAGACCTCCAGTATCTTAGACGCTATATCCAGCAGTATCTGCCTTATTTCCTGTCCAGCCTTTACAATCGCGTTCCCCATCCTGTGCGTTGTTCTACTGGCAAATGTGCCCGTATCATGGGGTGCCAATTGTGTGTCTCCAAATCTAACCTCGACGTCTTCAACCGAGGCGCCGATGGCTTCAGCCGCGATCTGGGATAGCACAGTCCTCAAACCTTGACCCAGCTCAACGCTCGCCACATTTACCACGAACGTTCCATCAGGCCGGGCTACTATGACTGTCTGGCTAGGATCTCCACCAAGATTCATGCCTGTTGGATAGCATATTGCGGCAATGCCCCGACCCCTAAGCTTCGCCAACCCTCTTCACCCCCATGAGCTCATCTGAAGCAAGTGATGAGGCAGACTTACCCCTGAGAGCGCTGCCGCCACCTTCATGACCTCGATAAGATACGCATCGTCTATCAGCCTACCAGTAGCCGTGACTTGTCCATTCCTGTAGGCGTTCTTAAACCTGAACTCCCAAGAATCAATCCCCAGTTTCCTAGCATCTCTCTCCATCTGTAACTCAACGGCGTAAGAGACCTCGAAGACTCCATACCCTCTCATAGCGCTTGAGGGCTGTCTATTAGTGTATACACAGTACCCCTCGTAATACACGTTGGGGATGTGGTATGGTCCTGAGAGGTTAACAGTCGATTTTATGACCCCGTATGGAGATGTTCTAGTGTATGCGCCTGAGTCGTGGAGGAGTCTCGCCCTTCTCCCCAGTATCAAGCCGCTGCTAGACAGGGCGTCCTGAATCTCTATCTTTATGGCGGGACGCGTAGTTGATATCGTGAACTCCTCCTCCCTAGTCCATCTCCATTTAACGGGTCTCCCAACACACATTGCAGCAACAGCGACCTGCATCTCAAATTCTGGGTCCACCTTGCCTCCGAACCCTCCACCCACCGCCGGAGCGACAACCCTTATGTTGGAAGGTGGAATCTTGAGGATCGAAGCGACATTGTCCCTCACAAAATATGGCGCCTGGGTTGTGGTGTATATTGTGAGTCGCTGTCCCGGCTCAGGCTTAGCCACGCATACATGAGGCTCAATCGGTGCATGCTCTATTGGCGGGATTAGATAGCTGCCCTCGACCACGTAGTCCGCCTTTTTAAACGCCGCCTCAACATCTCCCCTCTTCACCAAGAAGAAGGGCCTACCAGGCCGACCGGGCATAGTAGCCCCATCCATTCCCGAACCGTAGATGAACGCGTTTATGCCCCACTTAGTAATGACTGGCGCACTAGGCTTCAGGGCCTCCTCCATGTCGAGAACTGGGGGTAGCTCCTCAATCTCAACTTCTACCAACTGAGCTCCTTTAGCGGCAGTATCCTCGTCTTTAGCTACTACGAGGCATATTGCCTCTCCCTTATACTTAACCTCATCCTCGGGAAGAACAGGCTCATCTGGCGGCCCTATACCAATGACAGCCATGTTGACGTGTATGTTGTTAGGCACGTCTTTGGCAGTAATAATCCTCACGACACCAGGAAGCTTTTCAGCCTTCGAAGTATCAATCTTCTTGATCTTACCGCGTGCCACCGGGCTGCGAACAGCCTTTACCCAAAGCATACCCGGAAAAGATATCTCATCAACATACTGGGTGGAGCCGGTGACGTGGCCTAACAGCTGGACATTCTTGATAGGCGCACCTACAACCGAGAACTGATCCGACACGACCCCTCTCACCTCCTAGATACAGACTTGATAGCGTTTATGATCGGAATATAGCCAGTACATCTGCAGAGGTTGCCTGCCAATGCATCAAACAACTCCTCATCAGAGGGTGAAGGGTTCTTTTCAAGAAGGACCTTGGCGGTCAAGATCATTCCGGGAGTGCAGTATCCACACTGCGCCGCGTCGTTCTCGAGAAATGCTCTCTGTATTTCAGTCAATTCACCGTCGCGTGCTAAGGCAGCGACAGTTGTGACCTCCTTTCCGTCAACATATCCTGCGAGGGTTAAGCATGAATACCTGAGCCTCCCGTTGATCAAGACCATACACGCGCCGCACGACCCCTCTCCACATCCAAAATGCACAGAACCCACACCTATCCTGTCCTTCAACACTTTCAGGAGGGTGTCTGTGTGCTTTACGTCAACCTCGACGTCTTGACCATCCAGTTTGAATCTTATTCTCAATTCAATCACCCCCAGAGATGAAGTTATATAAAATCCTTTTGAAAAGAACCTGTGCGAGCTCTCTCCGATACCATGAAGATGCCAGAGCATCGTCGATAACCTCCACACCATCTGTTAACTGCTGGGCCGCTCCGTCGATAAGTTGCTCGGATAGTTTTTTACCTGTAATCATTTTTTCCACCTTCTTAGCGCGGTATGGGTGTGTAGTCAGGCCTCCTAATGCCACCATAGCTCTGCGAGTTCTACCATTTCTGTCCAAATCTAAGCTAGCGGAGACAGAGGCGATTGTTGGGCCACTATACTTCCAAGGGGTCTGCTTTAGGAAGGCGGAAAGCTTTGGCGGCCTGCTAATCTTGACTGCTGTCAGTATCTCGTCTGGTTTGATGTTGAATTGTAGCGGGCCTCTGTAGAAGTTAGATAGCGGCACACTTCTCATGCCCCTACCCCCTCTTAGAATGAGTACCGCATCTAGGGAGAGGAGAGCTGTTGCTAAGTCTCCTGCGGGCGCTGGTGTGAAGATGTTGCCGCCAACAGTGGCCATATCTTTGAGCGCAAGTCCATGTATACTTTCTGCAGCTTTCTTCAACGCATTCGGAAGACCTCTACTCTGAATCAGCTTCGCGATAGAAGTTGTTGCGCCTATCTCAACACTATTCGACCGTATTTTCACATAGTCGAGCGGGACTTTTTCAAGCGATATTATAGCTTGAGGCTCGATTATCATTTTGCTGATCAGCTGTACGGCGGCTGTTCCGCCAGCCACGACTAGTGCCTTATCCCTTAGCTTTCTCTTAAGCGACACAGCCTCTTGCACATTGGTAGGGGTAAGATAGCCGCTCGCGATTAGACTCATATCATCAAACGCCTCGCATCTCTAAAAAATATCTAACATTTAAGCATTCTGATAACCTATCATGGATAGAGCTTTGAATAACCCGAGCAAGCACACAATCTATGCCACTGAAAGGCTCTCCGAGAGCGATTCATAAATCCCCCTTACCCAATTGGCGACGACCACGATTTTCGAAGAAGTGGACCGGGCGGGATTCGAACCCGCGGCCTCCCGGGCGCAAACCGGGTGATCTACCGCTGATCTACCGGCCCCATAGTCAAGCTTGGCTCGAGGAAAATATAAAGTGTGGATGCGTGTGTGGGTGATTGGATGAGGGCCGTGGCTGTGGGTGGTAAGCTTTTCGTCGCTTCGTTCCGGATCGCGGGGATGGGGGGCGTGGTTGTGGAGGATGGGCGTGAGGCTCTAAGGGTCATTCAGGAGCTTTCCAGGGACCCTGATATCGGTCTGATTCTTGTGAGTGACGAGTTTGGTCCCGAGTTTGCCAGCAGGGTCGGACAGCTCAGCTCCACTCTCCCCAAACCCGTGGTCTATCTACTCCCGAGACCGGGTGAAAAGCCCTCTGAAGTGGATTACAGGGCAATGCTTAGGAGGATACTAGGTATTTAACATGGCTGGCTAAGCGGTTGATGGGCTATGCCTCCGATGAAGCTTGAGGATGTTTTGAGGAGTGTTGTTGAGGACGCGCTAGCAGAGTTCAGGGTGAAGATCAGGGAGATTGAAGAGGAGGGTTTGAGGCGACTTAGGGAGGGCGCTGACGAGCTTGGCAGACAAGCTGCAGCTGCTTCACAAGCTATTCAGAGAGAGTCTACTGCCTTGAGGATGAGGCTTGTCAGCCAGGCTATGCTAGAGGCTAGGCGCGAATACTTAGAGTCGGTTGAGAAGTGTGTCGATACGATCATTAAGGAGGCCTTAGACAGCATACCCTCTCTAAAGAGGAGCGGGGAGTATCGCCAAGCCCTCATCCTCCTTCTGAGGGAGGCCTTGGAGTTTGTGGGGGGTGATGAGGTTGTGGTTGAGTGTTCGAGAGAGGATCAGCGGCAGGTGCGGGAGCTTGCGGGAGAGCTGGGAAAAGAGCTGGGCATAAAGATTAGGTTATCGGAGAGCCCGCTAGACTGTGTGGGCGGGGTTAGGGTAATTAGAAGTGATGGGTCTATGATTTATGACAATACAGTCGAGGCTAGGCTTGAGAGGATGCGTGGAGAGATACGTAGGGCGATAATCAAGCGGCTCCTCTCTTCCTAAAAATAGTCAAAGTTTTTTAGCTGGATGGTTGCTGTGACCATTAGTTATGCCTGTTCGGGGGAAGATACTCTGGATAGCCGGTCCGACGGTTAAGGCTGGAGGAATGACGGGCGCTAAGATGTATGAGATGGTTTATGTTGGTGAGGAAAAACTTGTCGGCGAGGTCATCAGACTCAGCGGGGACAATGCCTATGTGCAGGTGTATGAGAATACTTCGGGACTAGCGCCTGAGGAACCAGTAATAGGCACGGGCGGCCCACTCTCCGTCACCCTCGGCCCAGGCGTAATAGGTAGCATCTACGATGGTGTTCAGAGGCCGCTTGACAGGATAGCTCTAGAGGTCGGAGCCTTTGTAAAGAGGGGTGTAGCGGTCCCGAGCATTCCGCTAGATAAGAAGTGGCGGTTTAAGCCACTAATCAAAGCAGGGGCTCAGGCGGAGCCTGGAACCGTGATAGGTGAGGTTGAGGAGACACCCCTAATCAAGACGTACGTTATGATTCCGCCGGACGTTAAGCCGGGCACAATAAGGTACGTGGCGCCGGAGGGAGAGTATACGGTTCAGGAGACTGTAGCCGAGATGGAGGGCAAGGACGGCAAAATATCTGTTTCAATGATGCATAGGTGGCCCGTGAGGACACCCCGCCCAATAAAGAGGAGGCTTGACCCTGTCGTCCCTCTAGTAACTGGTCAGCGCGTCCTAGATATTCTCTTCCCAATGGCTAAGGGTGGGACTGGCTGTATACCTGGAGCCTTTGGAACTGGGAAAACTGTCACGCTGCACCAGCTGGCTAAGTGGAGTGATGCAAAGGTTATACTCCACATAGGGTGCGGTGAGCGGGGGAATGAGGAGGCTGAGGTCCTCAAGGAGTTTCCACACTTGACAGACCCTCATACCGGCAGACCACTCATGGAGAGGACTGTACTGATAGCTAACACTAGTAATATGCCCGTCTCGGCTAGGGAGGCCAGCATCTACACCGGTGCAGCCTTAGCAGAGTATTATAGGGACATGGGGTATGATGTTTTGCTTGTGGCCGACTCGACGAGTAGGTGGGCCGAGGCTCTGAGGGAGATTAGCGGGCGGTTAGAGGAGATGCCTGCCGAGGAGGGGTATCCCAGCTATCTTGCAAGTAGGCTTGCGGAGTTCTATGAGCGGGCTGGGCGGGTTGAGGTCCTCGGAGAGCCGAGTAGGGTTGGAAGCCTCACCATCGTTGGGGCTGTCTCACCGCCTGGCGGAGACTTTACAGAGCCAGTCACTACACATACGCTCAGGTTTGTTAGGGTCTTTTGGGCGCTCGACCCCAACCTAGCATATACTAGGCACTATCCGGCCATAAACTGGATAATGAGCTACTCTGCATACGTTGACACAGTTGCGGAGTGGTGGAGCAAGATAGGCGGAGACTGGTATGACACAAGGGCCAAGCTATACAGCATCCTGAGGAGAGAGGAGGAGCTGCTAGAGCTTGTGAGGCTACTGGGCCCTGAAGCACTCGCGGATGAAGAGAACCTAATCCTTGACGTTGCGAGGATGATCAGGGAAGGATTCCTGCAGCAGAGCGCCTACGATGAAGTAGACTCCTACTGTAACCCGCAGAAACAGTTTAAGATGCTCAAGATGTTTGTCAACTTCTATGAGCAAGCACTCGCAGCCATAGGCAGGGGGGTGAAGATCGAAGACATAAGAGCACTCAAGGTAATTACAAAGATGCTGAGGGCTAAATACATGATAAGGAACGAGGAGCTTGAGAAGTTCGACGAGCTGGAGGCCGAGATAAGATCGGAGATTGAGGGGTTAAAGGCAGAAGTGCCTGCGTGAAAAGACTATCTGAGGCGTATAAGGTCTTTCGATGCGATCAAGACCTCAGTCGCCTTAACTATTGCTAGGACTTCTCCGCCTTCGTGGATGTTCAGTCTATCAACACTCTGTGTCGTAACGATTGCTCTCAAAGGCTGGCCCGGCTCCAGCTCCATCTCAACCATGCTTAATATCTCGGCTTTCTGAACAGACTTGACCCGACATCTCAAGATGTTCCGCGCACTCAATAAGCTTTCTATGAAGGTGGTTATGAAGCCAGGCCTAGTAACGGTCCTAGCGGAGTAATAGCTCTCAAGCAACCTGAAAGCACGCTCAGTTAATACGCTTCCTCCACCACCCCTGCCACCTCTCCTAACCTCCACGAGTTTAACTCCGAGCCGAGACTCAAGAAAGCGAATCCACTTAGAGCCGGTCTTGAGAGTAACCCCTACCTCACGACATGCCTTGCTCAGACTCCCATACCTCCTAATACTATCGAGTAGCTCAAAGTAGGCTAGCCCAACGCCCAGGTATCTGTCCCCGTCAAGCTTTAAAACCACCTTCCCTTCACGCACTTCGGCGACCGACATGTATCGTTGAGTAATATGCTACGTATATTTAAATAGTTTATAAGGGTAGTAAGCCTGGTGAAGAGTAAATTTACGCTACTGTCAATAATGGCCGCGGCTATTGTTGCCGTGGCCGTCACAGCATCGCTTCTCTTAAACCCGCTAGGCGGTCGGGGGAGTGTTGTCGTCTTCACGGCGCCTACCCTAGTTGGTGTGGCTAAGAGTGCGGCGGGCCTCTATGACTCAGACATAGTTGACGTGCGGTCGATAGGCAGTGTGATGGGGGTTAGGCTGATTCAGTCCGGCAGTGTGCCTGATGTCTTCCTCAGCGTGGACTGGGAGCTCTTAAGGTATATTCAGCCCCGCAGGGTCTTGGATCTGGGACACTTCAGGCTTCTTTTAGTCTGTAGAGATGACTACTCGCTCAACGACCTTGGACACGTCAAGCTAGGCTTGGCCAACCCCAACTTCGCGCCCATAGGCTACAGGTCCTTAGCGGCAATTTATTGGCTCGGCACTAAATACGAATTGGTCAGACTTGACGAGGTGAGCCGGAGTCTCAACGTCAGGTATATTCATAATTCTTCTGACCACAGTGTCTGGATCGTTGTCCGCGACTTCGAGGCAAGCGGGCGATTCATGGCGCGGGACGACTTAGCGGGCGTGGCCGCGTTGCTGGAGGGTGGGGCGGTTGACTGTATTTTCGCCCATTCACCCTTCATAGTTGCGAGGGGGTATGCCGGTCGATTCAAGATAATTGAGATGCCCGACGAGATAACATTTCTTCATGACCCTCCAATAAAGTTCGTAGCAGTCACCGAATCTGGCTTCATCAAGGTTAAAGCCTTCCGCGCATTCGCCGCCTCATTCACGACTGCAGGAGACAACTTCCTCGATAAAATCGGGCAGATGGATTTAGAGAGATATGGTCTGTGGAGGGGCCGTGGATAGAGTACTCCTCCTCGCAGCTGTAGTCTCTGTCGCATATTTTCTATTACTGTCGTTGCCAGCCGTTATAGTGTTTGGCGCCACACCTTCTCCTAGTTTCTTCTGGGTCGTCGCATCCACTGCGATGTACGCGACAGTATCCTCACTCATAGTACTCCCTGTATCCTTCATACTTGGTTTCGCCCTCGCATTCAGGCCCTCAGGCAGTTACATAACACCCCTAATACTGTTCTCCACCGCCATACCACACACCGCCATCGGAGTACTGCTCGCGCCTACAGTCTTCAGCCTCAAGATCACAGATACTGGGGCCGCAATAGTTCTGGGAATGTTCGTTGTATCGCTGCCCATCGGGGTCGGAGTTATGAGGGCTTCGTTTGCAGCCCAGGGGGTTGAGCTGGAAGAGTTCTTAAGGAGTATGGGTGTGAGAGGCATGAGGCTGCAATGGTTCTACCTCAAAGCATCCCCAACAAGCGTCATTCTCGCGGCCCTATTATCATGGTTTAGAGCCTTCTCCGAGCTGGGCGTCTTCCTCATCGTGGCGCAGAGACCCCAGACGGTGGGTATATACATCTTCGAGGAGTTTCTTAAGAGCGGCCCCACAGCGGTCGTCTCTGCCTCCCTAGTGCTCTTGGCAGTTGCTATAATACTAACTTTGGTTACGGTGGTGCTGGAGCGTGCTGGAGGTCCGTAACCTCGTCATAGTCAGGGGTAGTTTGAGGCTAAAAATTGAGCTTCTAAAGGTGAGGTCAAAGACTGTGCTGCTGGGTAGGAACGGCGCTGGAAAATCAACACTGCTTAAGGCCATTATGGGTTTAATCAGGCCGGCTGATGGGAAAATAATAGTCAACGGTAGAGATATCTCCGACCTGGCTGTGGAGGACAGGCCACTAGGCTACATCCCCCAGAGAGTAGTTAGGCTGGCCATGAGCCCCCGCGGCCAGCTGGAATACTTCTCCAAGCTACACGGCACAGACTACAGGCCCCTCATCTCCAAACTTGGCCTGGAGGGCCTCCTGAGGAAGAAGGACCTGTCGGTCGGCGAGTCGCAGCTACTCGCCATCGCAACCGTCCTATTAAAGAATCCGGACGCCCTTCTAATGGATGAGCCCTGCGCAAACCTCGACTGGCTTAACAAAAAGCTCGTACTCAACTTGGTTAGAAGCCTCGATACCCCAATACTCTATGTGACCCACGACCCGCTAGAGGCGCTCCTAGTCGCGGATGAGATAGCCCTGTTAGAGGAGGGTAGATTAAAAGGGGTGTATCCAAACGAGTCGAGGGAGAAGGTCCAGAAAGACTTTGAGCTCTACGACCTCTACGAGAGGCTGAAAAATAGTGGGTCAGGGATAGAGACCTAGACGTCAAGGCATACCCCTCTACTTAAATATCGGGAAGCATGCTTATGGTAGAGGCCTAGTGATTCCTTGGGATAGGCGCGACTTCAAGAAACTCTTCCCAGCCCTCTCAGAGGAGCTTGAAGAGTCGAGTGCAAGTTTAGAAGACGCCAGCGGAGAGATGGTTGAGGAGCCTCTTAGAGGCTTCATGCCAGGTCCAGAGGACTATTTGATGAGGTGTACAACAGAGGAGGAGGCAATCCAGGTCATAGAGTTTCTGAAGCAGAGGAGGGAGATCACCGACGAGGAGTCGGAGAGGCTGAAGAAGCAGGTCTATGAGAAGGGTGTGAGGAGTTTTGGGCCCCTGAGAGAGGAGGGCTACTATCTGAGAACATATCACAAGAAGCGTCACTACAGATCCCCCAGCAATAAGGTTGGTGGGGAGTTGAATCCTTAGGATTGGGGTTGCTGAGCGGCTAGTCCTTCTTTAGCGACTGTAAGTTGAGGCTTCGCAAGGACCTTCGACTTAACCACCCCCACATGCCGTGGGAGTAGAATCTTCTTAACGGCGTTGTAGATGTCTGAGGCAGTCTTACCCAGCACAACCTCTTGGGCAAACTGTCCCAGCTCAAGCTTTCTAGCCGAGGCCTCAACCACCTCCCTCATAATGTGCCGGATTGAAGTCTTCTTTCCAGACCTTACCCTGTTGTGAGTAAATACTGTACACTGAACCCTCAGCCTGTATCCATCCCTTGTCTCAACGTTATAGTAGCCATCAATCTTGCTTGTACCGCGTCTCACAAGGCTCCGGAGAAATTCTCTATCATATTCATGCCCATAAAAGATTGTCTCTGCAATCTTCCCGTCAACATTCACGATCTGGAACTTAACTAAAATATACTGTTTTGTCGGGTCATCTGTTAAGGTATAGAGGCTGGTTTTCACGGTCCTGTTCAGCAGCTTCGCGGGATCGTCACTCATAGTTACTCCTATTGTCCTCTCAGCGAAGTAAGGTGGTGCCTTAATCACGTACTCGGCTTTCTCTCCCTTCTTTGCAGCCTTTGATGACATCTCTACTCTTCACTGTTTAGCGCCTAATCAACATTTTAAGGCTAACGCAGGCGCGGAGCCATCCACTCACCGCCCCTCCCTCCTCCTCTCACATATGATGGGCTCCGCGAG
>CAKZUF010000002.1 GCA_937921685.1 uncultured archaeon | reverse complement strand
CCGCTTGAAGAAGATAGAGGAGAGTTACCAAGCGGTGGCGGATTTCATCAGGCCTGAACATCTCCAATAGATTGAGGAGGGGACGGACTACTACCTCGAGATAATACCGCAGGATATTGTATCGAGGGCGGTCGGGGGTGGGTGTGTGAGAGCTCCCTACGGTGAGCGGGCAGTCATTATATCTTTGGACGGCGAGACAAATACTACAGCAGACGGGCTCTATAAGACCCTAGACAGCCTCTCTCAGAGACATGAACAACTCATAACTAGAATCACGGGATAATGGATATACCTCAACCATTATGACTACCATCTCTGGAATATCTGAGAGAGGGGTTAGAGACGGCCGTGAGGACCAAGCCATCGCCTTAACAGTTTTCTGGGAAGATGTTATAGACTTTAATATTGCTCCGGGGAGGGACGATGTGTGAGCGGTGAGAAAGGCGCCAGCACGAGGCTAGGCTGCCCATACTGTGACATGTACTTCGAATCAAAGACTGAGCTCTCGAAGCATATCAATAGAGTTCATGTGGGGAAGGGTCTTTTGGAAGGCGATAAGTCGAAGTGGTAACGGCTACAGTTCATAATCTGAAGCTTCAGCCCCGGGCGGGGTTTGAACCCGCGACCTGCCGCTTACTTGGCTGAGCCGCTTACGAGGCGGCCGCTCTACCTGGCTGAGCTACCGGGGCTCCTCCTTTCCTTCAGACTCTGCTCTGCCTTTTAGGGGTTTTCGGCCTGCTCTTCCACCGCGGCCTTGAAGGCGTCTTCGAGCTCCCTGTCAAAGGCCACTAAGTATACTCGCTCGAGAGGCTGCACTCTTCCACCTGTTGTCTCTAGTATTGCCTTAACCATCTGTCGGGCTGCTACGAGGGGGTTGAGGCCACCGACGCCTGTCCCCATTCCGGGGAAGGCTATTGTCTTCACTCCAAGTCTTAGCGCCTCCTTCACAGCCGCTTGGGTGGCGAGGTATACCTTGTTTGGATCTGTCTCGCCTGCGGGTCTCTCCATCGTGGGCGCGTGGATGACGAAGCGCGCCTTCAACGCTCCCGCACCAGTAGTTACGGCCCCTCCGACCGGTACCGGCCCCTTACTCATTGCCTCCCTCTCGATCTCAGCGCCACCCTTACGCTTCACGGCGCCGGCCACGCCACCACCCATGATAAGCCTGCTGTTGGCGGGTACCACAATGGCATCGGCCTCGACCTCTGTGATGTCTCCCCTCATTACAACAATTTCTAATCCGGATTTAGGAGAGTCCTTCAATCCATGTGGCCGAGCTGTCTGGTCAGAGATAAGGGTTTGACTCCTTATCTGGGCTAGGCTGGAAAGGCGCCTGCCATTTTGAGGAGCTGGCTCCACCTCTCCTCCACCCAGCGCTTAAACTCCTCCAGGAGGGCTGCATTCTCCGGCTTCAGCAGGTATGCAAACCTGTTCTGAACCCTCAAGTAATCCTCTACCGGCCTAGGCCTCGTGATAAGGTAGTTAATCCTATACCTGCCGTTCTCAACCTCGTAGATCGGAAATATCCTCGTCTCCACCGCGAGCTTGGCGAGCTTTATGGTAAGGTGGGGCTCGAAGTACCAACCCCTTGGACATGGTGCGATAATGTGGAGGAAGGTGGGCCCCTCGATACTCTGGGCCTTCCTAACCTTGTTTGTGAGGTCCTTCCAGAGGTGGGGTGACGCCGTCGCGACGTAGGGGGAGCCATGCCCTACAAGTATCGAGACAATATCCTTCTTCCGCTCACGCTTGCCCGCTGGCGTTGTTGTGGTGATGGAGCCGGGCGGCGTAGCCGCAGACCTTTGAATCCCCGTGTTCATGTAAGCCTCGTTGTCATAGCAGACATAGAGGATATTGTGGCCTCGCTCGAATGCTCCTGAGAGGGCCTGTAACCCGATGTCGAAAGTACCGCCGTCCCCCGCGATTACTATGACTTTGTGGCGTCTCCCCACACCCTTTCTCTCAAGGACTTTTAGAGCCGCCTCAATCCCAGATGCAACAGCTGCAGCGTTCTCGAAGGCCACGTGGACCCATGGAACCCGCCAAGCAGTGAAGGGGTATGGGGTGGAGATTACTTCGAGACATCCTGTTGGGCTGACTACTATGTAGGGCGGCTCTGCCGCCAGTAATACCTGCCTAACAGCGATGGTGGCGCCGCAGCCCTGACAGGCCGAGTGCCCGGGGCTGAGGCCCTCACGACCGTATAAGTCAGCCAGCTTAGATACCTGCATCATCTCTATCCACCCCCGTAGCCGAGATACATCCGAGACACGCCGGGCCCGCCCCTAATCATCCTCTCCCTAGCCTTCTCCAACATCTCGACAATCATCTTTAGCGTTGGCTCCCTCCCACCCAACCCGTAGACCACGCTCATGAGTGGAAGACGAGCCCCTGCTTCGTATAGGCTGGCTGCAACATTGGAGGCGAGCGGTGGGAGGGGGGCGCCTGGAGATGTCGCCCTATCCATAACGACGACGCCCTCAGCCTCGTTTAAGGCGTCTAAGAGCCCTTCCGCTGGAAATGGCGAGAAGAGTTTCAGAGAGATGAGCGAGAAGTCCTTCATGTCGTAGTGTTTCAAGACATGCCTTACTGTCCCCGCAGTACCACCTAGGCAGATGATGGCGATCCTGCCGTCCTCGTTAAACTTGGAAAGCTTCACGAGCCTGCCTGCACGGTTTGGATAGGCTGCTGAGACCTCCTCCAAAACCTCTCCTGCCCTCCGGAGAGCCTTTTCCTGCTCAACCTTAAACTCAAAGTAGTGTGTAGGGAGGGCGAAGACGCCGAAACTCGCGGGCTCCTCGAAATCCAGCCGCGGACGCTCGCGCCTCGGGAGATAACTTCTCACCACCCCATCCTCTAAGATGGAGACCGGCTCGCTGCTGTGTGACACCGTGAAGCCGTCTAGGTTGACGGCCACTGGAAGCAAGATATCGGGGTGCTCAGCCAGCCTAAACGCCTGAATAGTGTAGTCGTAGACTTCTTGGGGGTTCTCGCAGAATACTAACACCCACCCCGCGTCCCGCGAGCCCATGATATCCGAGTGGTCCCCGTGAATGTTAAGGGGTGCGGAGAGAGCCCTGTTCGCTACAGCCATAACAATTGGGCACCTCATCCCCGATGCGATGTACAAGATTTCATGCATTAGGGCGAGGCCTTGGCTTGAGGTAGACGTGAAGACGCGGGCGCCGGCAAGTGAGGCTCCTATGCAGGCGCTGAGAGCCGAGTGCTCAGACTCCACAGGGACAAACTCTGCATCCAGCTCGCCCGAACTGACATACTCGCTGAGCCGCTCCACTATTATTGTCTGGGGTGTGATGGGGTAGGCCGAGATGAAATCGACGTCAGCCTGCTTAACAGCGAAGGCCGCGGCCTCATTGCCAGTCATCAATCTGTAGGATGAGAGGCTATACATTCTCCACCACCATCCTTATAGCCTTACGGGGGCACTCCTCCGCACAGATCCCACACCCCTTACAGTGATCATAGTCTATCTGCACATTTCCAGCATCATCCAAGTATATGGCCGGTTCGGGGCAGTATATCCAGCAGATCAGGCAGTTGGTGCAGAGCCCCCTCTCGATCAGCGGCCTATTGCTTCGCCAGCTGGCTACATTTCTCTTAGCAGTATTCCCAGCCTCAAAGACTATGGGGATAAGAAGCTCAGGCCGTCTGCTCAACGCTCACCACCAGCCGGGCAGCACGCCGCACAACCTCCCTATTCTCTTCCCCGAATCTCCTGCCTACAATATCCTCAACATGTTTAAGCGGTACCGTGTTTAACACAGAGCAAAGGGCCCCCACCATTGCTAGATTAAGCGAGCGCGGCTTCTTAAGCTCCTCGATTATCCGCCTTGCCCCCACAACGAATAGCTTGACATCACTACGCGGAAGCTCGGGAGAAGACTCCGCCGCCAGAACAATAATGCCTCCACTTCTAACCGACTCCACGATCGCAGGGTCCAGCAGTCTCTCCTCAAAGACAACGGCCACATCAAAACTCTCCATGGGAGCCCTCATGGTTATGGGCTCATCCGAGAGCCTGACATACGCCCTCACGGGGGCGCCTGAACGCTCAGGCCCAAACTCCGGGAAACTCTGGCTGAACAGCCCCGCCCTGAGAGCCGCCTCGGCAAAAATCCTCCCAGCCGTCACAACCCCTTGCCCGCCGCGGCCAAGAAACAATATCTCCAAAAACATGGCTACCCCCAATCTAAACTCAATATAGTCGCTAATAAATCGTTCACATATGACGCAATAAAATGGTCCAACTATCTGTACATTATTCAAGCATGTGTGTCAAAAAGTATGAAAACAATCACAAGACGACTCCTCCCACTATCCACGACAAATTTCACACGATTTCATGCAAATATGTACAGTTTGTCTGAAGAAACGAGAAACACGCGTTCTTCCTAATAGTCTCTGTCCTTAGCGTAGGGCGTGCTCCACAGCGCAACTGATAAAACGACGGCCTTGAACCAAGCATTATACATCTTCTCAACCTCGTCGGGGGGATGTCCCTTCCTAGCTAAGAAAGGCTTGATGGTCGCGGTGATTGGGTAGATGAAGGCAATCATATACCTGAGTGGAATATGCTCTACACTATTTACGCTGTCTGTCTTGTTCTTCTTGCTCCTGTGATGCCTGAGCCCAATCTCGTACTGATAGTTGAGCCAAGTCCTATCAAATCTTCTATTGCACATATCGCGAATCCATTGTCCGAACCTACGCCTTACAGCCTCTAAATATTCAGGGATTGGCCTCCCAGTTTCCCGCTCACCAAAATAGTGGACGAGGTGCGGATTAGAGCCCACCCATCCGTACCAGAGATCCAATATCGCGTCTATCTGGTCTGATAATACCTCTCCAGCCTTCCTAAGATATGTCTCGTCCTCCGCGCTCAGCATGACCGTCTTCTTTAGAAGCTCAAACTCTTCATCGGAGATGGGCGCTACGGGAACGCTTGGCTTTCCGTAATCATAGCCCGGTATACTGCTAGCCGCCATGCCCCTACGAGCGTATGCGAGGTTATAAGGAATAGAGTGTCTTAAAGGTGATGATCTTACCGGAAAGTAACCTGCCGGAAGAATAGGTTTTATAATCCTACACTCCCTCCCCCTTGGGAAGTAGCGTTGGCTAACGTGTTGGCAAACGCGCCCTATCTCAAGCCTGTCTTGTGTAAATGGGGTATAGCGATACTAAGCCTCCTCGATGGAGGCCCCCTCAGCTTCTCTGAACTAGCTAAGCAGTTGAACATATCGAATAAGGTGTTGTCTGGGAAGCTTAGAGCCCTGTCAAGATCTGGGCTGGTCTACTGCGTCGAAGGTGTTAGGAGGCTGTATTGCCTGACAGAGAAGGGTAGAGTGGTGGCAGGGGTTGTGAAGCCCGCGATCTTGGCGGGTATAACGCCGATAGAGCTTCACGAAGTCCTAAGCTGTAAGTGGATGCCGCAGATACTGAGTAACCTGCTGACACGAGACTTGTTCGCCAGCGAGCTGGCAGAGAGGATACCGGGAATCTCGTGGAAAGTCCTGTCTCAAAGGCTGAGGAAACTGCAGGTCTTTCAGATGGTGAAGAGAGAAGTGATCGGTTCACACCCTATAAGGGTTAGGTATCGCCTAGATGTGAAGGGGCGTCTAATGGTAAAATGGATGTTGACCAACTCAACAGCCCTGAGAGGATCGTTATCCTGACTCGTTTACTTTAAGGCTACACCCAAAAAGCAGTCTGGACTCGCCTCGAACATCTGATAATCATGCTTAGACACTAGCTCTGCCCTATACTGTGACCCCCCGAGATACCTGTCTCCATGGTGTAGAGTTGGGCGGAACCAATCTATATAAGCGGCATGGATATCTGGGTGCGTTGGATGAGTATTACACCTCTGCCGAGGCAGCCTGAGGTCAACATAGGAACTTTAGGGCATGTAGACAATGGGAAATCAACCCTGGTTCAAGCGATTAGTGGTGTCTGGACTGGTAGGCATAGTGAAGAGTTGAAGAGGGGGATCACTATCCGCGTAGGGTATGCTGATGCTGTCCAGTACAGGTGTGACCTCTGTGAGGAGCCCTACAACTACTACTCGGTGCCTGTTTGCCCGATTCATAACAGGGAGTGCGAGTTTGTCAGGGCGGTGTCTTTCATCGACTGTCCAGGCCACCACTCTCTCATGATAACGATGCTGAGCGGAGCCGCCCTCTTCGACGGCGCAATACTCGTGGCCGACGCTAGGGTGAAGTTCCCCCAGGCGCAGGACCGGGAGCATCTAGAGGCCGCCCTGATAATGGGTGTGTCTAAGATGGTTGTTGCCCAGAATAAGATCGACGTTATCGATAAGAAGCGTGCGTTGGCGAGCTATGATGAGATTAGGGGGTATCTGGAGAAAATAGGCCTCCACGGTGTCCCGATTATTCCCGTCTCCGCCCAGCAGGGTGTCGGTGTCGAGGCCCTGTTGTATGCAATGGACAAGTACATCCCCACGCCTGTGAGGGAGCTGGGCAAGCCTTTCCTGATGCCCATATTGAGGTCATTTAACGTCAATCTCCCTGGAACACCTGCGACGATGATTAGGGGAGGGGTGATAGGTGGCTCGATAATTCAGGGGAGGCTCCGGGTGGGTGATGAGATCGAGATAGCGCCCGGAATCCCTATAAAGGAGGGATCGTCCGAGTATGAGCCCATTGTCACAGAGGTCGTAAGCATCCAGGCTGGTGGTAGGAGTGTGGAGGAGGCGACCAGCGGCGGGCTTATCGGCGTAGAGACCTCCCTAGATCCCGCACTCACCAAGTCTGATGCGCTGGTTGGCGAGATGGCTGGTAGTCCCTCCAAGCTTCCTCCGGTCTGGAAGACGCTCGAGGTTGAATACACTCTCTTCGAGAAGGTGATAGGTGTGGAGGGCGACGTTGATGTAAAGCAGATATCCGAGAAGGAGCCGCTAGTAATTAACTCATATACAGCAGTCACAAGTGGTGTAGTTGTCAAGCGTCACGGTGGCCGGCTAACCCTCAATCTCTCCAAGCCTCTCTGCGCATGGCCGGGTGACAGGGTCTCTATATGTAGGAAGATTGGTATGGGCTGGCGGCTGATAGGTTACGGGCTGATCATGGGATAGGCGGGTTGCCTGTACTAATTGACACTAGCTTTCTTCTCTTGATAGTAGAGAGTGGCAGAGACATCCTGCAGCTTATTGAAGAGAAGCTAGGCGAGCCGGTGGTGCCGCTGGTCCCTGACTCTGTTATAGGCGAGCTTAAGCGTCTCTCAGCAAGAGAGGGGAGGCGTGGAAGGGCCGCGAAGCTGGCTTTGTCTATGGCTGAGAGGATGAGGCGGTTAGAGTCCAGCCAAGAGGTCGAGGCGGATGAGGAGCTGGTGAGGCTGGCGTCTAGGACTGGATACGCCGTTGTAACTGCCGATTCATCTCTCCAGAAGAGGCTCAGGAGGCAGGGATTAAAGTGCATATACGTCAGTAGAGGGCTCGAGGTTCACATCCTAATGTAGTGGAGGGGCGGGAGTTTTGGGAGGCGTATGTCGGGTCATATCAAATTTATTACCTCCCAGTACCCCCTAATAGGAGTCACTGGCGTATGTTTTACGTAGTAGAGATAGCTGATGTGATTGGTGTTGAGCCGCGGGATTTTGGACTCACTTTAAAGGAGATTGCTTTTAAGAAGCTCTCAGCCCTTTATGAAGGGTTAGTCGATGAGCAGCTTGGATACGTTGTTTCGATCCTAAGCGTTGATGTTGAGGACGTGGGCTACATGCTGCCGAGGGACCCCAACCTCTATCACAGGGTCAAATGCAGGCTCCTTGTATTCATTCCCAGGATCCAAGAGGTCGTGGAGGGTGAGGTCGTAGAGTTAACAGATTTTGGAGCCTTTGTCAGGATAGGCCCACTGGATGCTCTGCTCCATGTCTCGCAGATACTTGACGACTTCGTGAATTTTGACAAGAAGAACGCCGTGTTTGTTGGGTCTCAGACAGGATGGAAGCTTGGGGTTGGTGATAAGGTTAGAGCTAGGGTGGTCGCCGTCTCGCTGGCGGGTGGAAAAGTCGGGATAACTACGCGGCAGCCCTACTTGGGGAACTTGGAGTGGATTGAAGAGCAGAAGCGTAGGGAGCGCCTGCCTCGTGCCGAGAAAGTCGCCGGCGGGTGATGAGAGCTGCCGAGGGAGCGTGCATGCAGAAATTGCAGGGCAATAGTTACAGGTAACAGATGTGATAACTGCGGTTCAACCAACCTAACAGCAACATATTCCGGCCTCCTAATCGTTATACAGCCTGAGTCATCAGAGATAGCGAAACTCTTAGGTATTGTGAAGCCCGGAAGATACGCGATCAAGGTTGAGTGAAGAAATAGTCATCCCCGAGGAAATAAGGGAGCGGTTGAAGAGGCCGCTAGGCAGTCTTGTGAGGGGCTGTCCCGAAAATACCTCCGAAGTGGTTAGGAGCGTTGTGAGCGATAGGGTGGGGAGGCTTGTAGCGGTTGGTGATGCAGTGACTAAAACACTCCTCTCCATGGGTCTTAGACCCGATGTCTGCATAGTTGATGGAAAGATTGAGCGTAGACCGGTTGAGAAGGTTGTCATCGAAGGTGCGGTTGAGCTGAGCTGTGAGAATAGGCCGGGGACGATAAGCGGCCAGGCCTACAGGACTGTTGTAGAGGCTCTGGGGATGGATGGGCCGGTTATTGTCCGTGTAGATGGGGAGGAGGACTTGTTGGGCTTGGTTGTTATGGCTGAGGCACCGCTGGGGACATTGATGCTATATGGACAGCCGAGGGAAGGGGTCGTTATAGTCCATGTCGATGGAGAGGTCAGAAAACTTGCGCGGGGACTTATCGAGGCTTCTTCTCAGAGATAAAGCTAGTATATCCACACCTGCCACACGTATATCTGTCCTGGTGCTTTGCCATGATATATCCCGGGCCGCAGATAGGGCAGAAGCTAACGTTCCGCACCAGCTTGCCGTCCGGAGTTACTGAATAGAGCTTCCACAACCCCCTCTCCTTCTGAGACATCTCGACGAACGACTATACCTCTTAATTTAAAGTTTCATGCGCAGCGGAGCCGGATATATATGGACGTTGAGGGCGTTGGGGGGGTGGTCTGGCAGCCTATGACCGGCCTCATTGAAGTTTTGCTGCTCGCCTTCCTAGGCCTTGCCGTGGGGGTAATCGCCTCCCTGCTAGGGGTGGGGGGAGGACTCATAGTTGCGCCTCTGCTCCTAATATTTTACAACTTTGATCCTGGAAGGGCGGCGGGGACCAGCCTACTGGTCGTACTTATAAGCGCCATTTCTGCGACCGCGGCGTATCTTAAACAGCGTAGGGTTGACGTTAGGATGGGTCTGGGGTTCTCCCTAGGCACAATTCCGGGGTCGATTATGGGCTCAATATCCACAACCCTAGTGGGCAGTGAACTGTTTAGAGTCTACTTCTCGTTAGTGTTGATATTATCTGCACTATACATTGTTTTTAGGTCTAGGCTGGGTGTGGGCCGAGGCGGATTATTCAAGGAAGGTCGTCAGAGCAGGATAGTGGATAGGCTGGGTAGGGAGCATGTGTATTCGTTCAACCCGTATCTAGTTGTTACTTTTGCTGTGCTCTCGGGCTTCATATCGGGATTCTTTGGCGTAGGTGGAGGTATAGTCAACGTCCCCGTCATGGTAATCCTGCTCGGCGTCCCAGCCTATATCGCGACTGCAACTTCGCACTTTATTCTATTAGTGACTGCTTCGACAGGTATAGCTACTCACGCTGTCCTTGGGCATATCGACGCAATCATAGGCGGACTGATCGCAGCTGGAGCCTTGCTCGGAGCCCAGATCGGCGCAAAGGCCTCGGAGAAAGCTAGTAGCCGGACGCTAGAGTTGCTGTTCGCCTTCTTTCTTATTGCTATCGCCATTAACATGCTATTCCAGTCAATCGCGCGCTAGACATATTCCCTGCCTAGTGTTTCTCGCGCAATGATTAGACGCATCATGTTCTCTGTGCCCTCGGCGCCTACAACGTAGCTAAACGCAGCAAGCCAAGCCCTGAATATTGGTAGCTCCTTAAAGTAGGATGCACCACCAAACCACTTCATGACGTCCTCCCCGATCTCGAAGGCAAGTGAGGCACATTTGAGCTTTGACATCGCCCCGAGAACTGCTATGTCTTTCAGACTGATCGTGCTGCTCTTCTGCTTGTAGTACTTGTCTGCGGCCCAAGCGGCCTTGTAGGAGAGGAGGCGGGCGGCCTCTAGCTCCTTCAAATGGTCGGCTAGCTTGAAGCTTATAGCTTGATACGAGGCGATTGGGCGGCCGAAAACCTCTCGCTGCTTGATCCACGAAATTCCCTGCTCAAGTAGCCACCTCGCACAGCCTACAGTAACAGACCCTATCAAACACCTAGCAAGGTTGAAGCCCTCCATCGCGATTCTAAACCCCTTGTTGACCTCGCCGAGCCGATACCTGTCGTCTACAACGAAATCAGTAAAGCTCACAACTGATGTGTCAAGGCCTCGGCGGGCGAACTCGGTCCAAGGCTTATATTTTATCGCAGGGTCGACGTGGCCGTCCTTCTTCATAAGGGCGAGGAAAGTAGTGATTGATTGATGCCTGTCCTCCAGGCGCCCTGTCCTGCATATGAGAACCCAGCCACCCCCCCACTTCACCTTCTCAATGATAGACGGTAGTGAGACCATCGACTTCTCGCCTGACAAAACCCAACACCCATCTTGCCTCCTCTCAGCACGCAGCCTAATACCTGCAACATCACTACCGCCATGAGCCTCGGTGCTGGCTATGCCTACAAGTGCCTCGCCACGGCAAACACGGGGGAGAACCTCCACCTTAGCCTCCTCAGACCCGTAGAGCTGGACAATGTATGTCCAAGAGTTCTGGAGGAGGTATAGGACGGCCAGCGAGAGAGCCGGCGCATGGTACGCCAGCTCCTCGGCAGCTAGAGTTGCTTCTAAAAATCCGCCACCCTGGCCGCCATAATCCTCGTCCAAGACGAGGCCGAGAAGCCCTTGAGAGGCCAGCAGCTCGACTATGTCGGAACCTATCACTCCGCTCTCATCAATCTCGACCCACTTAGGCGCAATACGTTTAGCGCAGAACTCTGAGACCTTCTCCCTGAACAATCTTGTTTCAGGCGTAAACTCGAAATCCATTCCAGACTCCCCTCACCACGTAAATAATTCATCACCTAACACAACCATAAATACTTCTACTATCGGCTACACTCAAAATGCATTGAAAAAAGAATAATGATGGTGTTATGCTGTTGTGGATGCGGCCGCCTCTAAAGCCTCTCGCTCTACTACCCTCTTCTTGGCCTTCTCCTTGTGGTGTGCACTACTTGGTGTACCACAATGGCACATGAGGTACGCACCGTTTGTGGCACCTATTGGGATAAGCCCACAGATAAGTTTATCCCTATTACGCACTTATAGATACCCCTAGGCGGGAAAACCCTTTAAGTAAAGAATTGAAGTTTTACTCTGTGCAGCGGCTTGAGCGAAACTATTGCTGAGCAGATTGCTGAGTATGCCTCCGGTGCAAGTTTGGCCGACTTTGCTCCGGAGTCGATTCAGGCTGCTAAGGAAAGGTTGCTGGACACTATAGGCGTGATGATAGCTGCAATTGATGCGCCGCCTGTAGTTGCTGCCCGTCGTGTCGTGGAGAGGTGGCCTGCCGCTGAAGGAGGGACTATTTTGGGGGGGAGGGTAAAGGTGGCTCCAGAGGATGCTGGATTTGTGAACGGTATAATGGCGCGGTACCTCGACTTTAATGACACATACCTCTCAAAAGAGGCAATCCATCCAAGCGACATGATTCCCGCAATTATAGCGGCTGGTGAGTGCTTTGAGTCATCGGGTGAGGACCTTCTAAGGGGAATTCTTGTCGCCTATGAGGTTGCCTGCGCCCTCGCGGACGCCGTAACCATCAGGGATAGAGGGTTTGACCATGTCTCAAACATTGCAGTAGGTGCTGCGGCCGGCGTGTCCTCCCTTCTAGAACTTGATGCCGAGAGGGCTCATGAGGCAATCAACATCGCCACGGTCAACGCGGCGGCCTTGAGGCAGACTAGGTCTGGAGAGCTAAGCATGTGGAAGGGGTGCGCTGCTGCATATGCTGCGCGGCACGGCCTCTACTCAGCCCTCCTAGCTGCTGAGGGCATGACAGGCCCAAAACCTGTCTTCGAGGGTGAGCTAGGCTATATGAGGTCTGTCTCCGGTCCCTTCACAATGCCCAAGCTAACCTCAAACGCTGTCAGGATTCTGAGAACATCGATAAAATGGTGGCCGGTTGAGTATCATTCCATGTCTGCCGTCGAAGCCGCTCTCAGGATTGTCTCCGAAGCGGGAAGGGTCAAGCCTACTCATGTAGAAAAAATCGTAATCAGGACTTTCAAAACTTCGTATAACATAATAGTTAAAGACCCTGAAAAATGGAGGCCAAAGTCTAGGGAGACCGCCGACCATAGCCTACCCTACATAACTATAAGGGCGCTCCTTGATGGCGACATATGGCTTGAAAGCTTCAGCCCAGAGAAGATAAGAGACATAGCCTTCCAGGAGCTTGCAGAGAAAACGACAGTAGAGGTAGAGCCCAAATACGACTCAATATACCCCGAGGCAGTGCCTAATGCTGTGGAGGTTTCCATGAGTGGTGGGAGACGTTACTCGGCTGAGGTAATCTATCCGAAGGGGCATTACCGGAACCCTTTATCAATGGATGATCTGCGCAGAAAGATTAGGCGGCTTACTAGTGGGAGGCTGACGGAAGAGCAGCTAGACATTATCTGGGGTGAGGTCATGTCTCTGGACCGCCTAAAATCCGTCAGAGATTTAATAGAATCTCTGACAGTTAAATAGATATATAGACAATTGCGCTAGTTATGGTGCGGGTTAATTGAGCGTTCATGCACATGTGTTTAAAGGTTTAGAGGGTGTATATGTGATTGACAGCGCTATATGTCTGATCGATACAGAAAAGGGGGCCTTATACTACGCTGGCTATGATGTCAGGGAGCTTGTGGAGAAGAGTAGCTTTGAGGAGGTTGCCTTCCTTCTGCTACATCAGAGACTCCCTACCAAGTCAGAGCTTGAAGAATTTACGAGCCGTCTGAGAGCGTCCCTAAACCTGGAATCAAAGCATATAGAGACACTCCGGAAACATGCAGACAACAAAGACACTCTTACAATGCTTGCAATGTTGATGGTGCTAGAGGGGGGTGGGAAAAAAGGTGGTGATCCTGGGGACTTGGAAGCAGCCATCAACGCCATAGCCAAGATGGGCTCCTTTTTCTCAACCATTATTAGGATTCGCTCGGGAGGTGACTATGTTCCACCGCGAAAGGACCTCAGCTTTGCCGAGAACATCTTATACATGATGAACGGTGGAGAGTATAGGAGGGAGTATGTGGAGATCCTTGACGATCTCTTAATTCTTCATGCGGAGCATGGCGTGCCGGCAAGCACTTTCGCAAGCCTCGTAACAGCCTCCACGCTCAGTGACCTCTACTCATCTATAGCTGCTGGAATACTAACCCTGAAGGGTCCGTTGCATGGTGGCGCCTCCGAGGCAAGCTACGCACAGGCTCTGAGAATAGGGAGCGCTGAAAGGGTGCCACAGTGGGTTGAATCGATGCTCGCCGAGAAGAAAAAGATTATGGGGTTTGGGCATAGAGTGTATAAGATATATGACCCGAGGGCCACGGTCGTAAAGGAATTGATAGCCAAGCATGCAGCTACTATGGACAGCGAGGCTAAGAAACTGTACGAGATTACACAGGCACTCGAGGATTATGGCCAGAAGGTCTTGGCTCCCCGCGGAATCTACCCCAACATCGATCTCTGGACGCCAATCCTGTACAGGATGATTGGTGTGCCACCTGATAGCTTCACCGCATTTTTTGCGGTCAGCAGGATTGCAGGCTGGGCAGCCCACATCCTAGAGTATTGGCGAGACAACAAGCTGATACGGCCGCTACACCTCTACGTGGGAGAGCAGCCGAGAAAATATCTGCCTTTGGAGCTTAGAGAAGGGTCCTAAGAAGCCCGCATAGAAGCCTAAGGCCGCCCGCCGAGGCTAGGCTCTTAGCGAGACCTGTCACTTGAAAGTCCATATCTCCTCGTATGGACAGTGTTTTTGAGACCCCCGACTCGCCTGCAGCCCTAATCAAGCCGTCAATGGCCTTATCACTCATCGAGTCTATTGCCCTCGCTATCCAATAGGTAGCCCTGAGTTCACGGTAGAGGCCCCTGATCATACGCCTGTAGACTCCTCTCCGCCCCTCTTCCAAGTAGCTGTATACGTGTGAGGCAGCGGCCTTTGCGCACATCCCTCCAGCGATTACGCCGCCTCCGGTAGTTGCCTTGACCTGCCCCGCTACGTCTCCAACCAAGAGTACATTGCCGTCGAGCCCCACCTCGAGGGGAGGTCCGCGATATATGCTGTGGGCGGAGTAACCGATTATCTTGGAGCCTGGCATCTCCTCTCTTATGAGCCGATATGCCTTTGCTAGAGGGTCGCGCCTCGCCGCAACTCCAAGTTTCCCCAGCTCCTCGTTTATGGGTACCAGGTAGCCGAAAAAGTCTTTGATATAATCTTTGAACCAGACATGGGCTTTCCTTCTGTCCAGTCCATGGTTCCTGACTATTAGCTGAATTATTGGGAGCCAGTGGGGGGCTTTGTAGCCTCTGAAGACTTTACGGGCTAGGCTTGCTGGAGACCCCTCGGCAATTATTAGGGCCCGGGAGGACAGCTTGCTTCCGTCCTCAAAGACCACCTCACAGGCTTTAGCGTCCCCACCAATCTGGCAGGAGACCACGCGGCGCCCAACAAAGATATCAACCCCAGATGCAAGAGCCTTCTCGGCCAAATACCTGTCAAAAGCCTCCCGCTCAGCAACCACTGCTACGGGTGCCGGTGAAGAGACCTCGAAGACCTCCCCGCTTGGCGATTTGATCACGCCACCCCAGATGAGGTTCTGAACATAGCTCCGGCTGAGGGTTACCCCGATTTTTTCCAGCCCACGGATACTGTACAAGCCGGCACACCGCTCAGGCCGGCCGATAATGTCATCCTCCTCAAACAGGGCTACTGTGAGACCTCTTCGGGCTGCCTCGGCAGCGGCTATCAGGCCTGCTGGACCACCACCCACCACAGCAACATCTGTGCTGGACAAAATGCTTGAAGCCGTAGAATCTAACCCACTCCCCATCTAAAAGCCCTTAGCTCAAAACTAGGGCTAAATGATAAATATTATAGTAAGTTGGGGAGAGACGCTTAAGGTGGTCTCATGGACGAAAAACACACCCATCAGACCAGGCTCCGACACGATTTTGAAGGGTATTCTAAGCCCCCTGAAGACGCTGTAGGTCTCAGCAGTATGCCTGTAGCGGTATCGCGTCCATCGCCTATTAAGATAAGAATAAGCGATCCCTCCCTCTATTTCGATTACGCCCACTTCCTACCAGACATCGAGAAATGTTCAACAATCCACGGACACACGGCAAGCCTAGAAGTGGAGGTGTCGGGCGAGAAGGCGGGACCGGGTCTAGTAGTTGACTTCGGGATACTTAAAAAGGTCGTCCGAGAAGTAGTATCAGAGCTCGACCACAGGATACTTGTCTGTGAGAAATACGTCGAGTCGAGAAGCGACAGCTCCGTGACGATAGTGTTCGCGGGAAGGGGCGGAGGGTACAGAGTATCCGCGCCGCTTTCACAAGTATTCATAATGCCTTTTGAGTCAACTATTGAGAATCTAGCTGTATATATCGCCGAGTCGATCTTCAAGCGTATGCCGGAGAACGTGCGATACGTGAAGGTAACGGTCTCAGAGGGTATTGGAAAATTTGCTGAGAGTATAGTGTATCGTGAGAGGGATGTCTGAGAGAGTACTAGTCTTGCTGTCTGGCGGCATTGACTCGGCTGTAGCCCTCTGGCTGGTTAGGCGCGGGATACCTGCTAGCGGAGTCTACACCCTGACAATAGACTACCACAGGCGCAGTAGAGGTGAGGACGAGTGTGCGGCGAGACTTGCCGCTAGGGCTGGTGTATCCTCCCACCTCAAGATAAGCCTATCATTCCTCAAAGACCTTGAGGACCAGCCCAGCGAAGCAGCTATGGGCTACAGGGATATGGGTTTCCCGCCAGTCTTCATTCCGGTCAGAAACCTCGTCTTCTACTCTTGTGCAGCTCACGTCGCCTTTTCAATCAGTGCGAATAAAATAGTCGTGGGACATAATGGAGAAGATGTCGGCCGGTTCCCCGATGTGGGCACCAGCTTCATAGAGCGATTCAATAGACTCTTGAGGGAGAGCCTGCCTAAATACAGATTAACCCTCGAAGCCCCACTATTGCCCTATTCTAAGCTGGAGGTGGCTCGACTGGCAGTCGACTTAGGGGTTCCATTGGAGGATACATGGAGCTGCTGGGGACCTGGGACCATCCACTGCGGCCACTGCGAAGGCTGTCAATCCAGACGAAATGTTTTCAGAGAGCTGGGCATAGAAGACCCTACACCATATGAATGAATTAATATCGCCTAAGGCCTTCTCAGCCCTGTGAGGATCGGCCTCAACGCTTGGACTATCGGTGGGTGGAGACTCAACCTACCCAGAGGCTTCGAGGGAGTCATAGAGTCGGCATCCACTCTGGGCTACGATGGGGTGGAGCTGGTCTACGACGACTCAAACTATGCGCCAGATAAGATATCGAAAAAGGATAGAAGACACCTGCTAGAGATGGCCTCGAGCTATAACATCTCGATCCCAAGCATAGCAACCGCGGTCTTCTGGAGATACAGCCTAGCATCCCACGACGAGAGGGAGAGAAACATCGCTCTCGAGCTTCTAAAAAAAGGGATAGAGCTGGCGGCAGACCTGGAATCTGAAACTCTCTTAGTGGTTCCCGCAGTGGCCAAGCCTGGAATAGGATATAGAGAAACCTACAACTACGCCCTCTCCTCGACCGTCAGGGCGTCGCGCTGGGCCGAAGACTACGGCGTGAAGATAGGTCTCGAGAATGTCTGGAACCGCTTCCTATACGACCCCACCATATATAGACGCTTCATCCAAGACGTGGGGTCTGATGCTGTAGGCCTCTACTTCGATGTCGGAAACGTGTTAGAGCTTGCCCCATTTGAGCATTGGCTCGAGGTTCTGGGGGATAGGATCGTAATGGTTCATGCTAAGGATTACGACATGAATAGCCGCGGACCCGGAGGTTTCCGGCTAATAGGTCATGGGTCGGTTGACTGGTGTGGCTTCGTCAAGTCCCTCAAATCGGTCGGGTACGACGGGTTTATCAACATAGAGACTCCCCCGGAGTTCATGAAATCTCCCAGCTCCTTAGTCTTTCCCCAAGACGGGCTTGAGGCGGCGCGGATCAGTCTGCAGAAACTACGTGAGTACATGGGCAGGACCTAGCCTGGTGCTGGTCAAAACTAAAATACTGAAGCCCTAATATTGTCCAACCAGAATGTCAGATAATCAAGAGGGGCAGGGAAGCGAAGTGAGGCGGGAGGTCTGGGGAATAATACACATCTACTCATCCTACAACAACATAATCGTTCATGCCACGGACATAACGGGCGCGGAGACAATAGCCATAGCCTCTGGCGGGATGTTTGTGGAATCGGGGCGTCTCGAGTCCTCTCCATACGCAGCTACAAGGGCGGCAAACTATGTTATGGAGGCGGTCAAGCAGAGAGGCATAAACGCAGTCCACATAAGGGTTAGAGCACCGGGAGGAGTGAAATCTAAGACCCCTGGCCCCGGGACACAGGCCGCAATCCGGGCTATAGCGAGGTCCGGTGTAATGATTGGAAGGATAGAGGACGTCACACCTCTGCCACACGACAGCGTGAGGCGGAAGGGTGGGAGAAGGGGTCGGCGCGTCTAGGCCTACGCCTCTGCCGGGACCAGCAGCCTAATCCTATCCTCCTCCCCCCTCATAACCAAGTAGCTGGGGGAGGATACTACCCTATCACCAACAGCCACCCTGCCGTGGACGATAAGCTGTCTCGCGTGGAAAGGCGTCTTAGCTAGACCCAGTCGGTACACAATCGTCTGGAGCCTCCTCTCGAGGACGTCCTTAACCGATAACTGGAGGACATAGTTGGCATCAGCATCCTTGGGGACAAGCCCCATCGAATACAGCTTATCGATAAGCGCCTTCTCCTTCACCCTCCTCTCCTCGCCGGTCAAGACGAAGAGGGATCTGGCGATATTCCTATACTTCCTCAGTATAGAGGCCGCCCTCCAGAGCTCCCTCTTATTCCTCAGCCCATACTCACCGACAAGCACAAGCTCCTCACGCAGCCTATCCTCCCGCCAGGGATTCCTAGGCGTCTCATACTTCTTCCTCGGCCGTCTAGGGTCTCCCATCCTCCAATCCCCACACCATCCGTTAATTTAAAGCTCTCCACTAAATACTCCGACCCACAAAGCCCTAGACAGGAACACGCGGCTTCTAAGGTTCATGGGAGCGAGGCTCCCCTATAGGCGTATGGGAACTTTGCTGGCTACCCAGAGGAGGATGGGGGGATAAAGCCTCCAACATACGAGAGCTAGAGAAGGGTAGGATGTTTAGCTGAATTTTCTTTTCAGTGGTGTTTTGTCGAAGTCCCTGTCATTAGATACTATTTCTTTTGCGTTATTTCTTAGCGCTGTGGCTAGGTGTAGCGCGTCTTCGTAGCCGAGGCTGTATTCCATCATAAGGCTGGCTGCCTGTGTTAAGTCTTCTAATGTCAGGGGGATTATTCTCAAGCCCTGTAAGCTTTCTATAGAGTCTAATACCCCCTTGACCAATTCAAGATCCTTTAGGTTTTTACCCGCTAAACCAGCTATTATCACAACGGCTTGGTAGAGCGTCAAGGCAGATGTCATATATTTTATCCGCGACGCCTTCTCAATCTTCTTTACCCATTCGTAGGATGTTCTGCCATAGGTTGGTGGTTGCCGAGCCAGTAGATGAAAATGTTCGTGTCTACGTAGACTTCTGGGCCCACCATCTCCTCATAACCTCGGCTACGAATTCGTCGAGGTCTTCCGGCCACCTAGCTATCTTGAAGGCCCCAAAGTAACTGTCTGCTATGGGTTTGAGGGGCTCTATAATGATGCCCCTATCGTCCGCCTTTATCCTAGCATAGCATCCCTCCCTCAATCCAGACTTTTCCCTAACACTCTTCGGAATGACGATCCTGCCCTTTCCATCTACCTTCACTATTGTCATGAATCGTCCCACCAAATGTCTGATTCCCACATTTTATATATTCCCACCAACAGCTAATTCGCAACTTTCCCAATCACCCCTGCCACTACTCCGAGGCTCATGCAACATTCCTACCCAGAATAAACTATTCAGCGTCATCCCATAGAGACCTTGAATGGATGCTACGCATCATTCTGAGAGAATGTCTCAGGGCGCGTGCCTATTGGTCAAATGACACGGAGTAGCCCAAGCCCGTGAAATAAGTCGACCGTCCCACCACTACAGAAGTAGAGGAGATGAGACCTACACCCGCAGTCGGAAGACCCAAAGCGTGGCACGACCCCATCAGCCTGCTTAGAGAGCTCCGCAGCCAGGTCACATTCGACGCCGACAGCCCCAGTAATCCATACCTCGCGAACCTCAAAGAAGCGGCGGGACGTGATCCAATCAATATGCCAGCGGAGCTTCTTCCTCTTTGAGAGGTGACGTCTGATCCTCGGCTTTAGCCCTCTCTTAGCGGAGCCGACGTATACGTAAACACCATTCTTGAAGAAAAGCCTCCCTAACGCCCCAACGCAGACCCGAATAGGCCTCCTTAGCACAATGACTAGAACGTATGTCCCGCGGCTAGGCAGACTTGGAAACAAACCCTTTATGCAGAGCCGTTCTGGCCTAGCGTCACTTCCGTCACGCTAGGCCTTCCCTCCTCTTTTTTCATGGGAGGGCCTTCGCCCTGAACGGTTGAAGAGGGCACATGCATCTGTAGGAGGTTTCTCACAGCTATCACGTCTCTATCTTCATCCAATCCACATTTTGGGCACTTCATAAGCCTATACCCGCTTGGGCTTAGCCTAACCCTGCATCTTGGGCATAGGCTTGATGTGCCCTCAGCCTTAACGTATATTACGTTTAAGCCCGCTAGCTTAGCCTTATACTCGATCGTTGTCTGAAGCTTTCTGAAGCCCCATCTGTTCATCCTTCCGTTGAGCTCACGGGGTCTCTCACTCCTCTTTCTGATGTTCTTCAGGTTCTCTAAGATTATTGCTGAACATCCCCGCTTTTCAGCCATTTTGACGACCTCGTTTGCCAGCCTGTGGTATATGGTGCTGATCCTCCTCTCCTCCCTTCCCCTGTATTTCGCCATTATTGGTTTCTCGTTGAGCCTAGGTTTGGATTGAAGCTTTCTGCGTTTCAGGAAGTAAGCTACCCTTATCGCCCTCTCCCCCGTCTTTCGCACAACTATTTCCTCCTCGGTGCCGAAAGCCACGTTATTTTCGTTTACGTCTACGGCTAAGGTTTTGCCGTTGAAAGCCCTCGGCTCAACATCCCTTCTGAATACTGCGTTCAAGTAATATTCGTTGTTCTTCTTGATCAACCACGCCTGCCCAATCCTCATCTCCCTGAATTTCTCATGGTATGTTCCATGTAATAGTTTGAACTTTATCCTCCCGTTTTCTGTGGCTATTGAAGCCTCCCACGTCTCGAGATCTATGCTGAATACATGATCATCGAGCATTATCACATCCTTTTTAAAGATTGGCTTGTCGACCCCCGCCTCCTTCCTCCTCCTGAGCTTTCTGAAGCTTCTGTAGACTGCACACGCCATCTGACAAGCGGTGTAAATATAGTGGGATGGTAGGTTGGGGTACCTAGCTCTTAAATCGCGATACTTATCAGACTTTAGACGGTTGAAGCTCGTTATCTCTTTAGCGTGAGCATAATCTAAAAGCTCTTGCAGGATCAGTTTGTAGGTTAGAAATAGAGAGCTCGGTATTAAACCTTTAAGCTTAAAGCTTGCGGTGAGTCTAACAGCCTCCATCATACTCCAAACATCCTAGCAACTCCGCCAGTAGTGTAAAGCTTCTCCGGCATTACCAGTTATTGAAGTTTCATGAATTAATAAACTTTACGCTAGATAGAAACAGTTTTCACCCCCTCCGTTTCTCTTGGGCTTCATTTCTCGGGGGCGTTGTTCTTACTGAGCCCACTCTCTTTGCTGTCTGGCTCTATTAGCTCAAGAGCTTTAACGAGGAGTCGAGACAAGTAGATGTACGTGGGTTTTTTGGCGTTTTTCTCGATTGATTGATTGAAGAGGTGTGCCCATCTGGCTATGTGTTGTCTATAAAACTCAACTCTCGCTTCGCGGCATATCTTAGCGTTTTCCTCGTCTCGATTTCTCATCGCGTAGGCCTCCTTTAACAATAGGAGTGATAGGAACTCCAGCTCCGCCGCTATGTGGTCGGGATATTCTCCCAAACTCTTTACACCGAAGGCTTTGTAGAAACCTGCCACGTCAGCCTTCTCGGATGTTACAGTCCCCCTCGAGGAGGATGTGTATACGGTCTCGTATGGTGGGGACACTCCCAGCTCAAACAATCTGAAGTACTCTGATGTCGGGTCAGGGTCTATCTCTACGAGGCGAAGCGTTTCCAGGATAATCTGCTTCAACTCTTCCTGTTGTAGGTATTGGGATGTCTCGGCTAGGCTTCTCAGATATTTTATCATCTTGTCCTTATCTGGGACGAAGCTTTTAGCGAGTAGATTGTAAAAAATTGCGTATGTCAGGAGCCTATCTTCGTAGGAACGGTCTCCCTCCATACAACCACCTACTGGAGGAGGAGTGTCAGCAGCATGCTGGGGTTTTTCCTGGATCCGCGATCACCCTCGCTGCCAAACCACACGCTAAAGGCGCAGGCATACAATTTGCCAGGCTCCACATCAATCTCGCCTTGAGCGCTGTCCGTAGCCTTCAGCCTCTTTGCCAAAACTACGTGCCAGCTACCATCACGCCAAAGCCCCCATCCTGATGCGTCCTGTGCGGGGAGCGTAGCCAATGTTCCCGGACCCCTACCGATTAGTTTCTCCACCGGCGTCTTCTTTATAGGCTCGGAGAGTGGGTTGCCGGCGTTTAACGCGGGGAAGTACATGACAGCTTTGTTTGCGACGTCGACTGTCTTGGGGGGCTTTCCATCCACTACAACACCCTTTAGAGGCGGATAATAGTCTGCGGTCACATTTGGAAATGCGTTCTCGAGGTCCTGGAAGCCTTCCTCAACATCGAGTTGCCAATCTGCTTTCCAATGTAGAATGGTCGCAGGATTATCCGCCGTTCCCATGAACCGAGCTTCTGGGGCTGCGGGGTGTCTTGCGAGGAGTACTGCACAAGCGTCCCGAAATTCCGCTACTTTAACGGATCGTTTGGATGGTTTCTCAGAGCGGAAGGAGAGTCTAAATACGATCCACTCATCGTCATACACTGCTTTTACCGTTATCGGTTGATTTGGACGCGCTGTCTTTAAGGGTCTGACAATGCTCTGGTCATAGAGGCTCACCGAGTATGCTGGAGTATCCTTCCAAACAGGTGATTCCGGATCAGATACCGGCGCCTTGCTGACCCTACGGGCTATTATGTCTGCTGCTGGCTGCTCCTGTGCGGCAGGTTGTGTGGGCTTCAGGGCTGCCTCAATCTGCCTGTAGAAATAGGCTAGGAGGATCGATGCCAGCGAGGCGGCTGTGAGGAGGGGGAATAGGAGTCTGTCCGCCCTTGTACTTGCTATCTTAGACCCCACCCGGGCAATTAACCTTCTTCTCCGCACACTCATAGCCGAGCCCACCTCATGTTATATTGTGTCTATATGTCTGGAGCCGTTCGTCAAAGAAGGGTCTAACAATAGTGGGCTCCTTTAGAGGCACACGCACCACTTCATGGCCGTTCTCGTCATAACCAGCCACTTCAGAATTCCCTACCACCTTAAACTTTGTCATTATTCTGTCCGTCGAAACGTTCAGAACTAGTGCCGCAACAAGCTCGATGTCACGACCACTCATTGCTTTTCTATATGTTTGGATCGCATGTTCGACGCCCGGTCCGAACAACATTCTTAAGAAGTCGATATTGCGTACATGGATTGGTGGCACATAGTACACGTTTGGCTCAAGGCCTAGTTGTGGAAGCAGGGGGAGGGCAACTTTCTTGACGTGTATTAGGAAATCGAGCGGGTTTTCGGGGTCTGCGTTCTCAGGAGGGTTTATGTATCCGAACATCCTAATCTTGCCTATGCATGTTCTCATACAGCGAGGCCATAGACCTTTCTCGACAGCAGGGTAGCATAGAATACATTTCTCTGAGACTCGAGTGACGTGGTTGTAGAAGACCTTCTTATAGGGGCAGGCTTTGACGCACTCTCTGTAGCCCCTACAGCGGAGCTGGTCCACCAAAACTATGCCGTCTTCAGGCCTCTTGTAGATGGCAAACCTGGGACAGGCCGCTAGGCATGCAGGGTAGGTACAGTGGTTGCAGATCCGCGGTAGATAGAAGAACCATATATCATGCGGGACCCTTAGATAAAACCTATCAAAGTTTAATGGCTCGTTTGTTTCATCCTCACCCCGGTTGGGATAGGCATAGTCGAGGTCGTTGGGCAGGTAACCGAGAACTCTCTCGCTTGGGGGTGCTGCTTCAAACAGCGTCAGACCCCTGTAGACGTACTTATCACCCTCCTTCACCCATCGCTGTGGGCCTAGCATGTCGAGTATTTTCACATCCCATGCCAGCGGGTAAGACCCCCAAGGCTTCGTCTCGACATTGTTCCAGTACATGTACTCCTGTCCTTTCCCCGAAGTCCACGTAGTTTTGCAGGCGACCGTGCAGGTCTGGCAGGCGATACATTTGTTTGTGTCGAAAACAGCGCCGGCCTGTCTCTTGGGGCGGGCAGCCTCATACCAGTACTCCATCTCACGCCCGATCTGCCAGTTATAGACCTTCGGCATCCCTATTCCACCTCCACAAACGAGCCGGACAGATACTTCTTCATGGCGGCTGAAGAATACAATGGTCTAAAGCCTGACGCCGCTGGGCTCCAGAGCCCTTTACCATCCTCGCCCCCCGGCTCGGCCTTAGTAATCTTGACAAAGGCTTCCTTGGGGGCGCCTACCACTTGGTGTACGTCCAGTGCGAAGCCCTTGCCTATAAGATGTCCATAGTATTCCTTCCTGAATAGTGAGTCGGTTTGAAGTGTTGGTTTCAACCATGTCCTCGTGACTGACTGGTGGCTGCCATATCTGTAGGCTGCCTGATACCCTGTCCTAGGATTTCTTGCGAGCCTGTCGGGCCTTTTTTCATGACCCTCTACAGAGCCGTGGGTTGAGACGTAAAAGTGGAACCAGGCCCGGGCTATTCCGGGGGCTATGTTGGGGTAGTGCCTGGCCCTGACAAGCCATCTGAAAACCTTGTAGTCTCCGGGTTTGTTAGACCATCCCGTGAATGGCCTATCGGACGGGTCTGCATCACACCAGACATAGTCTCCATCCTCTATTCCGAGGAGTTTTGCGTCTAACGGATTGATGTCAATGTATCCCTCCCCAACCCACGGTTTTCTTATGTCGTGCCTGTAAAAATCGCCGAAGGGACCGAAGAACGTCACCTCCAAGTCTGTGCTGGCCCCCATTGTGTGGCATGCGTGCCTATACTTCGGAGTCACTAAGACATGAGTATATCCCTTCTCGGTCAGTGGGTGGGCAGCCATTTTTAACTCCTCCCACGCTCTAACAACGTTTCTGACCTGTCTAACCTCGGTGGACAGATCTGTAGCCTCTATCCCGTAGTCAGCCGGTTGCTTAGGTCTTATTGCTGGATGTGGCTTAGCGACAATCACGTTAGGCTCATAGAAAGTGCCGTCGACAGGCTCGCGATATACGGGGAGGTTTTCCCCATGCTCTACGAACTCATCCTCCTCCCTGTAGAACTCGAGTCTCCCCGTCTTCGTATACCATGGCTTGCTCTCGTTCGTTTGTTCCCATCCTGTTATGCGGGGGCTTGTTCTGGTAAGCATGAGGAAGGGAACTCCTTTCTTGCAGCTTTCCTCAAGGGCTTGGAAGGAATAGCCCCTTGTACAGTTTCCAGCCTCAAAGACTCTGTTCAAAACAACCTCCATCTCATCCTCTAAAACGAAGTGCCAGTAATCTCTGAACCTATTATCGCCTGTTATTTCGGAGAGCTTAGACGCAATACCGGCTAGGACCTCCACGTCATCAATAGTGTTGAAGATGCGGGGTAGGGGTGTGCGCGGCCAAGCTTGTAAGAATGGATTCGTCACAGAGGCGTAAATGTCCGGCTTCTTCCTTTCAACCCAGCTGTCGACGCCGAAAACTATGTCTGCATACTCGCAGGTTGCAGTCCACAGCCAATCGTTAACCACTATCAACTCAATCTTCGGAAGCGTGTTAACCATTATGTTGTGGGCCCATTTACTATTACCGAGTATAGAGTTGGTGTTAGCCCAGAAAGTAGCCTTTGTAGGAGTCGGCATGTGTGTCTTGCCCGTGAAAAGTTTGTCCCCAATCCTTAGCGGCCTATCATCATAGGCATAGTAGTGGGCTGACTCCGGTTTAACATAGGATTTGACTCTCGCAGGCTTCCCAGGGTCCAGCTCTATGTTGAACGGATCTTCAAAGATCCACTGAGTAATGCCGTTCAGCAACTCCAATCTATAGTTGCCGGCGTAGCTTCCTACCGTTCCGCCAAAGTGGCCTATGTTGTCTGTCAGACTCGCTACTAAAAGTATTCCTCTATCTTTGAGGTCGCTGTGATAGAAGTGGTTAGGCCCCATCCCCTCGACGAAAAGCGTCTTAGACTTGTTACTTGCAATAAGCCTAGCCAGCTCCTCTACCGCCTCTTGGGGCGCCCAAGTTATCTCAGAAACTGTAATAGGGTCAAAATTCTCTTCTAGATATTGTTTCAAGAGGTCAAAGACAGGTCTAACCTTCACCTTACCCCCATCAATAGTTTCTACCTCGAACTCTCCCTCAAGCGCTGGATCTATACCTAACACCCCAAAGTGTTCGCCTACATTGTCTCTGGCAACGATCTTAAAGCTACGAGAAGCTTGATCCCATACTACAAAGTCGCCGATTTCTTCCCTCAGCTTTTCTGGAAGCAACTGCGTAGATTGCTGGGGATAACTTGGTGTAGGCTCGCCTTCTGATAGAATTTTGACATAGTTTCTTAACTCGGCCGGCTTCCATCCAGGCATAATGTCGCGAGCTCTTAGGAGTTTGAGGGTGTCCATCCTAACCAATAGGGGCAGGTCGGTGAAGGATTTGACGAATTTCTCGTCGAAGAGCCTATCTCTGATTATGACATGTGCTAACCCAAGTGCCAATGCATGGTCCGTCCCAGCCCTAATTACTATCACCCAATCTGCTTTCGAGCTGGAAGATTGATACTCCGGAGCTATCGTAACTACTTTAGCCCCCCTCAACTTTGCCTCGGTCAGCCAGTGTCCATCGGGCATCTTTGTAGCTATCCAGTTCATTCCCCAGAGAATGATCAGCTTAGCGTTTTCGGTGGTGTAGAGGTCGAAATCGATGGTCTTTACGCCGGATACCATCGGGTGGCCGGGGGGAAGATCCGTGTGCCAAGCATAGTTATCCCAACCTCGCCCCCCTTTAGCCTCATCCGGTCCGACACCTCTAACTATTGAGTCAAGCAGGGCCATCATGTTTGCGAATCTGTAGAACCCTCCTGTTCGAATTGGCGAGATGAAGGGCATACCGCCCCTGAACTTGAGGACGCGTGTTCCAGCCCCTTCTGTAGCCTCAACCATGGCCGGGTCATACCCTTGTTTGAGAAGTTTCCGTTTGCCCTCTTCCCCGCTGTAGGTGGAAACTATGTTCACGATTGCCTTAGCGGCTATCTCGAAAGCCTCTTCATAGCTAACTTTAATGAATTCCTCCTTCCCCCGACCCTGCATATACTCTGCTGGCGGCCTCCCTGTTTCAGGATCCCTGGGAAAACCTGCGTCAACCCATTGCTTGAAGCCCTTTCTCACGAAAGCGCCCTTTATCCTCCTCTCCGAGTAGAAGCGCCTCACGTAGGCGAGTCCACTAATACACGCTCTAGGGTCCCACCTCGCCGATGCCCTATTACCGTAGAGGTCAGTGGCCTTACCGTATCCGAAGGAGGGGTCTACGTAAAGCACCACACCATTCTTGACACTGGCCCTGAGTAGGCATCCATGAGTGTCGTTAGGCGCGCATAGATAGTGGAAGGTCTCATCGGGTGTGTATAGATCCCTATATACGCGCTCCCACCCCCTCGAGGGATACTCTTTTAAGGGGTTTATCGTAGGGTCTATAGGTCCTATGTACTGAAAGCTTAAGCCATCCTCGGGAAGCATCGAAGCAATGAAGGATGCAAGTACCGACGACTGAGCCAGCTTGATAAAATCTCTTCTCGATATCTTCATATCTGCATTATGTAGTAGCCTTCAGTATTATCATATAAAGATTGCGTTGAAATGACATTAACTCCCTCTAAAGGGCCGATTAGGCACAGGGTCCCAAAGCAGTTTTGAAGGGTAGATTGAAGCATCGTTTATACATGAATACATCATAAATCCTTCGATATAGTCAGGTAGACCCCTTCATTATTCTAACAAACTATGGATTGACCACTTGTTATCAGAACCTTCAGTAGCCATGCCGCAAAAAACCATTGCCTGTATATAGCTGTGTCTTCAAATGTATACATTCAAATTTATGCATTTAGAGAAAATAACTAAAATGTATCTTGGCTTTTCGTTAAATATGGTATGGCTGCTCTTCATGATATTGTTTTCCTCTCTTTGACCACTGCTTGGACATTGTTCTTTATCGTGAATATGTTGAGAGTACTTGCTAGGACGAGGGCTCTTCAAATTGTTTTGTGGATTGTTGCGGGGATTGGACTGCTTGTTGTGGGTGTGGTGTTGTTGGTTTATGGGTTTGAGGGGCTGGCCCTACCCTATACGTCTACAGCTGGATTGTTTGTGCCGGGAATGTTTGCGGCTGGCGTGTTATCGGCCTCGCTGAAGAAGGCTTACGGCGCATATTATGGAATCTATGTAGTTGTAATGTCTATTGTCTACGTTGTGTCGAAAATGTTTGGAGCGGGTTTAGCTTTAGCGTCCTTGCTAGCTGTTCACGTTCCTAGCGGCTTGATAATAATATTTGTTCCGGTGATCTTTGCCCTTAGGGGGCTACACGTTCTGGCATTAACTTCCATCGGCGGTCTTCTAATCAGTATTGCTGGTGCCGCCTTAGCCAGTTTGGCGGCTGGAAGTCCGCTCATACCTGCTGAATTGGTATTATTGATAGCCACGCCCATAATATTCCTTAGTGCCCTGCTCATCACGATTGGTCTGATGCGATGTAGGAAGTGGATGGGGGAGTAGATACATGGCCCAGAAGGGGCTGATGATGCTTGCTCTGACAGTAGGTGTCTTCCTAGCGGGGTGGGGAGTTTTGCTATCACCCCCAATGGAAACCCTAGCTAGGTCGCTAGGGATAGTGAAGCCTGATGACATTAGGATGAGCATAGTTGACGGTCAGGTCGTCGCCGAGATCTGCAACGCTGATCCCCAGCTTTGCCGAAACTACTTGGCCAGATTAACATTCCTCTATCACTCCGTCTTTGCGGTGCTTGTCGCCATGACGCTGTATCTGGCCACTGGCGTCTTCTCTTTTAGGAATGGCTACGTCGGTCCGATATACATTATAGGCACGGCAGGATACCTGATGGTTATTACAGGAGGGATAGTATACGGATATCTATTAAAAGACGCATTTCTTCATGGGGTCTTCATAGCGGGGCTGGCTTTTCTCTTCACAGCAGGTCTACTGTTTTCATTCGGTGTCAAGCTTAGAAGTGAGAAAGGCCAGATTGACTGGCTGGCCCTTAACGTTTTCGTATCTGCTCTACTCCTGCTTGCTACCTCGATAATAGGGGCGTGGATAGGAGCCAACGAGATGGCTGGGATAGGTGAAGTGCTCCGGGCGACTAAAATGCTTGCGAGAATCGACCCTGACCTTGGTGAGGAGGTCTTCGTCTGGAGGGCTATGACAGCCCACCAACACGCTATGGTCGCAGCTTTAGGCGCCGCCATAGTATTCACCGCTTTTAAATACCTGAGAATCGAGTCCGAGGAAAAATTGTCTAAAGCGTTGCTAGCGGGAGGGCTGGTGGGACAGTTTGTCATGGTTTCTGCCTGTTGGGCTGTGTGGCCGTACGGCAAGATCGCTCACCTAGCAATCACACCAGCCGCCATAGGTTTAATCTTCTTCACGGCCTTCTTAGCCGGATTAGAGTTGAAGAAGGCGCTTGCGGGGGTAAAGGGCTGGAGCCAGCTCATAAATGTGATGAAACACTTCTCCATATATTTGCTTGTGGTTTGGGTGTGGCCGAGCGTGGCGATCCCGGGGGCCTTGGTGGCAATCAGCCTACGTAAACCCATCATACTCCAGCCCGAGTTCAGGAATCCCATCTGGGATTGGGCAGAAGTCGCATACAACATAGGACACTGGCATGTCCTGCTTCTACTATATGCCGCAACATTATTCATAATATATGTGGACGTCCTAGCCGGTGGAAAGCTGGGCAGCTTTGTAACGCTGACAACTATGCTCTCAACCATAGCCGCATCAACCGCGATTAACTTCTACATGATACCCTCCAACCCCGCCCCATACATTCCAAATCCCTATAACGATGTTACCCTAGCCACAATAGTCGAACCATCCTTAATACTTCTATCAACATCAGTAGCAGTCGGATACATTTACTCTCTATATTCAATGTTAAGACAGTATAAGTTAATTCCGGGTTAGCTGTTAACTGAAAACGTCTCTCTTAGAGATCTTCGAGGAACCTCAGCCAGCTTGTTAACCAGTTCAGCAACTACCGGAATATGCATACAAGCCTGTGTGCACTAGCCTCCTAGTCTCGGAGAGAGCGGCGACAGCGCCTCCGGGTGGTAGTGAGCTAAGTTTTGCCACAGACGTTATGGAGAAACAGTCGACATACTCCTTACTATCAAGTCTGACCACAGCCCTACTAGCGTGATAGATAACCACAGGTTCAATCCTACGAACCATATTCGTTATCAAAAACTTCTGAATCTGTCCACGAATAAGGACGATCTCTCATAAGACTGACATGTTCACTCGACATTCTTACCCGCTTAAAAGTTTCGCATTTTATTGCCAAATGTTATTATTACGGTGGTTGCATTCTTCCAATTAGCATCAATAACCCAACACGAGCTTGTAGTATGGTCTCATTGGGCCGGGTTGCGCATCCACATATATTCCCTTCACTTCTAGATAATGTTCTAACGCTAGGACTGTGTTGTTTCTGCCTATGCCTGACTGCTTGAAGCCTCCCCAAGGCAATTCTACAGGCAGCGTGTAGTACGTGTTTATCCATATTGCGCCGGCTTTCACTTTCTCCGCGACGCGTAGCGCCCTGCCGGTGTCGCCGCTCCATACGCCAGCTGCTAAACCGTAAATAGTTGCGTTAGCCAGACTGATGGCTTCATCTTCATCCGTAAACTCTGTTACGGTTAGTACGGGCCCGAATATTTCTTCTCTGAAAAGCTTGCTACTTGGCGGCGTGTTATCAATGACTGTGGGCTGCATATAGTGGCCCTTTGAGAAAATGTCGCCGGATAATCTTTTTCCACCATAAACTATGTCCAAGCCCTCAGATGCCGAGACTCTAACAAATTCCAACACCCTCTCAAGCTGCTCCGCGCTGACTAATGGACCCAAGTCGCTGCTCTCATCCAGCTGGTGGCCGACGCGTAGCATTCTGACACGCTCAATAAGCATCTTGACGAACTTATCTTTGACTGTTGATTGGACTAGTAGACGTGAGCCAGCTGCACAGGATTCTCCGTTGTTTGCGTATGCTCCATAGGTAACCGCGTTGGCAGCCCTCTCGAGGTTTGCGTCTTCAAAAACGATGTTGGGGTTCTTACCCCCAAGTTCAAGGACAACCCTCTTAAGTGTGCCAGCTGCATTCTCCATGATCCACTTGCCTGTTGAGGTCTCGCCTGTGAAGTTGAGAACGTCTACCTTGTCGCTTTTCACGAGTTCGCGGCCTACAGTTCCGCCACTGCCAGTCACAACGTTGAATACGCCTCTTGGAGCTCCCGCCCTGATGAGTATTTTGGCGAGCTCAACGGCTGTGGCTGGTGTATGGGAGGCGGGCTTCGCCACGACTGTGCAGCCCGCAGCGAGGGCGGGTGCAACCTGCCTACACAGTATCACTAGGGGAAAATTCCACGGGGTTATGGCCGCAACCACCCCCACAGGCTGCTTCACAATAGCCACAAGATCGCCTGTCCGCAAGACTTGGCTCGTCCCAATGATTTTATCAGCTGCCCCCGCATAAAACTCGAAAAGCTCAGCGGCTCTAGGCACATCTCCAAGCTTGCTGGTCCTTATCGTCTTTCCTGAAAAGAGGCTCTCCATTTCCGCCAGTGCCTCGGCGTTTTCTCGGATCAGCTCTGCAGTCTTTAGTAAAACACGCGCTCTAAGCCTATAATCTGTCACCCATCCACCGACATTACTATCAAAGGCATCCCTAGCTGCGTCGACCGCGGCGCCTACATCCTCCGACCCGTCTGCAATAACACCTATCAACCTATCATTATTTCCCGGGTCAAATCGCTCACTGTATTTACCCGAAGACGGCTTCACCTCTTCCCCGTTAACGAAAAGATTAACGATCACAGGTGTATCAGGCATGCATGTAGAATATGGGGGATTACCAAATAAAAAGTTTCACAACGGCACATTGATGACTACCTCGTCTCCTCCATAGGAAAACCCAAAATCAAAACACGGGTATAAGTGTCCATAATCGCTTTCAAAAACTGAGTGTTTCCTCGGAAATAAAAATCGGGTTTATGAGACCGGTTAATGTATTAGTAGGCTTATCGTCAACACTACTAGAACGATGGCCGTTATCAAGGAATATTTCAGGTCGCGTTTTGCTACGAAGTATGTGAATGATGCGACAACGCGGGCGTAGGGAGTGAGCATCAGTAAAATTAGGCCTATCGACATTAGGCCCTTAGTCCCAAAATCCATGTTAACTAGGTTTTTCACATACTCGATGAAGTTTGGCGAAATTACGCGGTATTTGTCGCTTAAGACTATTTCAGGACCAGTATAAGCTAGGTAAAATCCCAAGGCAATGACCAAGACGGCTAAGCTTAGAATGACACCGGTTGCGAGCACCAAGCCTATCAAGGACTCCAGCCTTTGACTCAACCCATGACACCTCTAACAACCATCTGGACCATTATGTAGAGGACCACGATTAGAAAGAGAATTCTTGTAGATCTGTTGCTGAGCTTTCGTAAAACCTTTGAGCCGACCACGGCGCCTAACGTCGTCCCAACGGCCATTGGTGCCGCGAGGTCCAAGTAGAGGAGACCGGAGTTAAAGTATACGCTTGCACCAGCTAGGGCGGTCATACCGATTATGAAGTTGCTGGTCGCAGACGAGACTTTGGAAGGCATCTTGAGAACCAACTCGTGGACCGCCACCTTGAAGGCGCCGGCGCCTATACCCAGCATGCCAGCCGCCACACCCGCGACAAACATGCCAGCCCCACCCAGCAACGGCCGTGTCAACTGGTATCTAACCTCTCGGCCGAGACGTTCATCATAGTATGAGCCTGACAGGTCGAGCCACCGAGCCAGCCTATCTTGAGAAACAACGGTCGGCAGCTCTTCCTTGATAGCTCTCAAGCCTATGAAAGAAGTAAGCAGAAATCCCGCGAAAAAGAAGTAAAGGTAGCGGGCTTCCACGTAGAGCGTCACCGTAGCTCCAATTAGAGCCCCCATTATGGTGAACATTTCCAGGAACATTGCTGCCTTGACGTCGGATAATCCGCGCCTGACATAGCCTGAAGCGGACCCGCTTGAGGTTGCTATGATTGAAACCATACCCGCGGCTATTGCGTTTTTTATGGGGACTCCTAGAAGAGTAAGTAGAGGTGTCGTTATGCTAGCTCCCCCAAGCCCTGTTATAGCCCCTATAAACCCGGCGAGGACAGATATGACCAATACCTCAATAACGCCGGCCATACGTCGAGGCGTCTGCCGCCGAATTTAACCATTAAAATAGAAATACTCTCAGCGAGGTATTGCATCTCGCCCCCGTAATTTGAGAAGTATGCCGTCAATGCTACTAATCCTTTCACCTGTAGGAGATACGGCTATCTTGATGTGGCTAGTATGCCGCTACTTTTCGAGGTGTAGGCAATGCGATGTAGAGGCGCCTACGTGATTATTCGTAAATCTATTTATTCTGGGGCTTTTTAGTGGGGCGGGAGAGTTTAATACGTGCTCAGGCTTGGGTTTAGGCTGGTGTGCACTACCAAGTTAGAATCGCAGGCGAGGGGGAAAACTGGCTCCGGCTGGAGCTTTTAGACGTGCCTCTCAGCATGGGTAATGCTATCAGGAGGCTTATCTTGAACGAGGTGCCCACTATGGCTGTTGAGGAGGTCTTAGTCATAGAGAATACCTCTATACTGACCAACGAGGTCCTGACCCACCGTATCTCACTCATCCCATTTGTGACGGACCTTGACAATTATGTACTCCCTGAGGATTGTGACTGTGGGAGCAACTTAGGCTGCGACAAGTGTAGCGTAAGGTTCTCGCTAAGGTCCGCAGCCGCGAATGAGATGTTGACGGTTTATTCCTCCGAACTCGTCCGTGAAAGCGGCTCGGATATTGTCAAGCCCATAAGCGGGGAGTTCCAGATCGTTAAACTTGCACCTGGGCAGAGTGTTGAGCTGGAGCTTTATGTACGGCTCGGGAAGGGTAGAAGACATGCCAAATGGCAGCCCGGCATAGCGACACTCTACGAGGAGGATGGGAAAAGGGTCCTGTATGTGGAGTCTTTCGGCCAACTCCCTCCCAGGAGGATACTGTTGGAGGCAGCGAAGATATTTGAGGAGAGTGTCACTGAGCTTGAGAATAGTCTGGAAAAGGTGATAGGGAATGGCGGGGGAGAGGGATAAACTCCTCAGGGCAAAGGTGAGGAGGCTGGCAAGGCGGAGCAGGTTCTGGGCGGCCGTCTTGAAACACCTCGAGTCCTCCGCAAGGAGTAGACGAGTCGTCAATATATATCATCTAAATAGAGTCGCGCCGGCGGGTGGTGGCGTGCTAGTCGTCGGTAAGCTATTGGGCGTGGGCGTTCTAGAGAAGCCGCTGAAAGTAGTTGCATTCGACTTCTCCGACGCGGCTTATCGAAAGGTGTTGAATGCCGGGGGCGAGGCGTACTACTTGGAGGAGTATATAGAGCGTGGCGGTGACGGTAAAGGATTGATAATTGTGGGGTGAGGTGTGAGGAGTATGGCTCAAGCCGTAGGGGAGGATGCTGTAGTGGTGGACGGGGCGGGTCACCGTCTCGGGAGGCTTGCGTCAAAGGTGGCTAAAATGCTTCTTTCAGGTAGAAGGGTAGTGGTTGTCAATGCTGAAAAAGTTTTGGTGACAGGAAGCAAGAAGGCCATTCTGGAACGCTACCTTAAGCTGATTGGGCGGACGTGGTATTCCAGCATCGAGGAGCCGCAGGTCTGGTATCCGCGGAGGCCTGAACGTATCCTCTGGTATACGATAGCTAGGATGCTGCCTAGGAAGAAACCTAAGGGGAGGGAGGCCTTAAGCCGGCTTAGGGTTCACTCTGGGGTCCCTGAGGGTCTTGAGAGAGTGACTTTCACAAGGTTTGAGGACGCTCTCCACAAATCGGGGATAAGCCGTTCGGGGCGGGTCATCAGGACTCTGACTCTCGCTGAGCTTTCTGAGCTGTTGAAGGGTGGAGGGTCGCGGTAGTGAATTAGCTGACCGCGCTTGGAAACATCTTTTATACCGGGGACCCCCTTGATTGGAGGCGCCTAAGCTTGAACCCCATCCTCAAACTTCTATGTAAGAACCGAAGGTATCTTAGGGAGGAGCATGTGGCTAAGATTCTCGCCGCGATAAACGCGATCGGCGACTCCCCGTTCAAGCTCGGCGACCTCGACCCATACATACCAGAAGAGTTGAAGTCTAATAGCCGGGCTAGGAGGAGCATCTCCTCCCTCCTCGAAGAGCTGGCGAAGATCGGATATCTGGGTAAGCCGAGTGAGAGGAAGTATCAGAAGCGTTTCAGCTCTCTGAGCCACATGCTCTCCGGCAGTCTGTTTGAGCTTTCAGAGCTGGAGAGAAAACCTCTCCCGCAGTATAAGCCAGAGAAGATAATACGGCTCAACTCGAAATCCCAGAGGCCTATAAGGACGCTCTCAAAAGGTGCGAAGAACTCTTAAGTCCCCCTACGTCTAGAGGAGTCCAGCAGGGAGATGAGGATAAGGCTAACACTAGGATTACCCGACAGGCCGGGAACCCTTCTCAAGGCTCTCGAAAAAATAGCGATGAACGGTGGGAACATTATCTCTATTGTCCACAATCGTGAGCAGTTGACAGGCGGCTATGTGCCCGTGAGCCTCTCGGTCGAGTTTCCATCGCGCGAACACTTTGAGCGCGCTAGGGCTGGAATCGAGGAATCTGGGATCCCAGTTCTCGGGACTGAGTCGCTTGAAAGAAGGATCGAGACTGTCATCATTATAGGGAGTTTAAGTGTTGATAGGCTAGAAAAGGTTTTCGAGGGGAGGGGCGAGATAATCAGTCTCGCGTTTGGTGGAGGTAGTAGGTCGCCTCACATGAGGGTCATGTTTAGTGTGAGCTCAGAGGATAGAGAGACCGTACTCGAGGCCCTCGAGGAACTGGCCGAGAAGAATAACTGCGTTTTGGTGCGTGAGGAGGCTTGATACGCTGCGGGATAGTTGGGCATGGATTTCTGGGTAAGAGGCTTGCGAAGCATTTAACCAACTATAAGATGCGCGGACTAGCGCTAACAGTTCTCGCCAGCTCGAGAGGCTACCTACACTCCCCTACAGGATTTGACAGTGATGGTCTTCCGGCGGATATAACGGCCCACCCGCGTTTCAAAGCATCAAGCCCGATAGAGGTTATTGAGCGTGGTTTAGTCGATTTACTTGTCGTCCTCACCCCCACGAACGTGTACAGTGGTGAGCCTGGGCTGACGTATATTCGCGAGGCCCTTAAGAGTGGGATTGATGTGGTGACGGCGGATAAGGGTCCGCTCGTCGTGGCGTTTAGGGAGCTAACCTCGTTGGCTGGCTCTATGGGCGTCTTCCTCTGCTACGAGGCCACCGTGGGCGGTGGGATACCTGTATTTTCCCTAGCCAGACACTCCCTCCGCGGGGACAGGATATTGTCGATTAGAGGAATACTAAACGGAACCACCAACTACATATTATCTAGGATGCATTTCGAGGGGCTGCCATTAGACCTAGCTCTTCAGGAGGCGCAGATGATGGGGCTTGCAGAGAGGGACCCAAGCCTCGACCTGGAGGGGATAGACTCGGCCTGTAAAGTGGTTATCCTAGCAAACGCCCTCCTCGGCGCGGATAGGCGGCTGGAGGATGTAAAGGTAAAGGGGATAACACAGGTCACGTCTGATGCGATCTTGGCTGCGAAGGAGTTGGGGATGACAATAAAGCTTGTAGGGAGTATTGAGGGAGGCAGGCTGAGTGTCGCCCCGCGGCTTGTAAGGCTTAACCACCCCCTCTGTGTCCACGGCTCCCTAAATGCTATACAATTCAAGATGGAGATACTCGGTGACCTCACCCTGATCGGGAGAGGTGCAGGAGAGTCTACAGTCTCGGCCCTTCTCTCGGATATAGAGTGGATATTGGCTCAAAAGGAAGCGTCTAGGGAAGGCCGGTGAACAACTTCATGCTTCGAGCCGTCAAAACCAGTGTCAGGGCCGCAAGTATCATGACCGCCGCCAGAATATCCCTCCGCGTGGCGCGAATCTCCCTGTAGGCCGTCCTCCTCTCAGAAGCGCCGAAACACTTGACCTCCAGCGCCTCAGCCATCTCGTATGCGCGGCGGAGCGAGTTGATTAGCAGAGGGACAAATAATCCGACAAGCGCTCTCAGCCTCTTGAGAGGGTTGCCCTTCTCGAACTCAACCCCCCGCGACCGCTGAGCATCAATTATCTCCTGCGCCTCATCTGCTATTACGGGTGCTAGCCTGACCGCCGCAACAAAGGTGAATGAATATACGTATGGTATCCTGAGCTTCAATAAGAGTTGCCCAAACTCGTCAGGTGACGTTGTGAGGAAGAAGATGTTGAATGACGTTAAAAATGCTAGAAACCTGATCGATGACGCAGAGGCCTTGTAAAGGAGTTCGCCAGACGCCGACGCAGACTCTAGCACGCCGAGTAAGCTTAGAAGAAAAACTAACGCGACAAGGGGTATTGCGCCACGCATCGTTGAGAGCATATATCTAGCGGACTTCGCCAGCCTCAGGAGTAATAGCTGGGTGAGTATTATTGTGGATGAGACTGTGAGCATGCCTCCCCAATACTCGCCAAACAATAGCGCCGTGACCAGAAAAGACATAGAGGCAAGCAGTTTAACCCGCGGGTCAAGTCTGTGTATGGGCGTATCAAGGCTCCTGTACTTGAGCGCCTGAAGGAGTGATAGACTCAGAACCCATCACACCCCTGGTCGGGCCGTCCAAGGATTGCGGAGAGGCATCTGACAGCCTCATCAAGCCTGAGACACTTGTGGTTAAGGTCCCTGAAGCCGCGCTTCTTAAGCTCATGCAAGAGGGATGGAATCTGGGGGGTGAGGAGCGAAGCCTCCTCCAGAAGTACTGGATCCGTCAAAATGTCTTCCGCCGCCCCATCTGCGATAATCTCCCCCCTCCGTAGCAACACCACCCTCGCCGCTATCTCTGAGATAAACTCCACGTCGTGGCTCGAGAGGATTATGCCTCTCTCTCTATCCTTGAGGTTGAGGAGTAGGTTTATGAGCATCCGTTTCCCCCAGCCGTCAAGACCCGTGGTTGGCTCGTCGATGACTACGTAGCTGGGCATCCAAGCCAAAACAATAGATATTGCAAGCCTCTTCTTTTCTCCGCCGCTGAGAGTAAACGGCGACGAGTCTCTATATTGCCAGAGATTAAAGGTCTTCAGCACCACCTCAGCCCGCCTCCTAGCCTCCTCCCTGCTGTAGCCGAACCTTGTAAGGGCGTAGCTGACCTCTTCGAACACTGATGTACAGAAGAACATGTTGTCAGGGTTTTGGAAGACGAGGCCGACATGCCTAGACAGCGAGGCCACTGTTGTCGTCCTAGTGTCTACCCCGTCCACCTCAACCTTCCCAGAGGTTGGCTTGAGTAGGCCGTTGAGGTGTTTGAGGAGGGTTGTCTTACCTGCACCATTCTCACCCATGAGCGCGACGATCTCGCCGCGGTCGATGACAAGATTGACGTTGCGCAGGGCTACCGTGCCGGATGGATACTCGTACCAGACCGAGTCAATCCTAATCACTTTCCCACCCCCTGAAGTTTCTCAACAAACTCTTCCTTAGTCACTGGGATACTGTTCGCGCCGCGGAACCCCAGCATCCAAGCTAGCCGAGAGAGTTTTGGGGGCTCGACCCTCTCGTAACCGTCCTTCAAGAGCTGGTGCACGACCTCTCTGGGCTCGCCGTCAGCCAATATCTGCCCCCCTTCAATGACTATTAGCCGTGTCGCCTCCCGGACAACTAAGTCGAGCCGATGCTCTGAGATCAGGACAGTTATGTCCTCCCTCCTCCTAATCTCTCCTAGCTCCTCTAACAGCTTCTTTGCAGTTGCACCGTCTAGAGATGATGTGGGCTCGTCTAGAATTAGTATCTCTGGCTCTAGGGCGAGTATGGAGGCTATTGCGACCCTCTGTTTCTGGCCGCCTGAAAGCTCGAAAGGTGAGCGTTTTCTCAGGTCCTCTATACCCATCATCCTGAAGGCTTTGGAAATCCTCCTCTCAATCTCTGCCCTCTCAAGACCTAAGTTCTCAAGCGCGAATGCGACATCATTCTCCACGGTTAGGGCGAAGAGCTGGTTATCCGGGTTCTGGAAAACCATGCCTACCCTTTGTGCCATCCTGCTTACCGGCGTCTGGGCAGGGTCAAGTCCCTTAACCACTACGCGGCCCAGATACTCGCCGGGATACATCTGTGGAATGAGGCCGATAAGACATTTGAACAGGGTAGACTTCCCACACCCTGTCGCACCTGTGAATACCGCAAATTCTCCCTCCTCTATTGAGAGGGAGATGTTCTTGAGGGCCCACTGCCCGGCTCCCGCATATCTGAATGAGAGGTTTGAGACCTCTATTGCCAAGTTCAATCGGCTACCCTCGTGGGTGAAGCTCCGAGAAGGTAGGATATGTGGTTCACACAGAGCTCGAGTACACGGTCTAGGCTGCCTTTTACGCGTAGTTTGGCCGCGGCCGCGTGCCCACCTCCGCTGCCTGAGAGAGATTTCGCGATTGGCTCCACAACATCTCTCGCCAAGTTTAGATTCAGCTGGTCGAAAATCTCTGGAACCTGCCGCATGGTCACTTCAACCTCCCCGTCCACCTCGTCTCCAACCAGCGCTATGTGCGATCCAACGGCTAGGAGAGAGCGTGCGGCAGAGGGCTTAAAAGCGCTCACACGCGTCACACCAATCACCACATCACCACACCTGTAGAACTCAGCCCTCTTGACAGCCTTAATCCTCGCCACCCTCTCGGAGTAGTCGATGGGGGATTCGATCCTTTGCATGAATGCCCTTGGGTTTGCCCCCAGTTCTCCGAGCAGCCCGATCTTTCTGAGTGTTTCAGGATCAGCGACTGTGAGCCTGACTGTGTCATAATATATGCCGGCGAAAAGGGCTGAGGCCTCGGAGCTGTTCAGCCTGTAGCCGGCCATCTCGGCCAGCTCTATAACTATCTCACTAGTGGACTGGTATTTTGTGGAGCAAAAAACACGCCCCTTGAACTGCTCGCCCCCCTTCTCATGGTGGTCTATCACAATAAGCTCCTCACCGACCTTCTCGTAAAATTCGGCGAGCTGGGAGGGTGAGCCAACGTCTATGGCAATATAGGCCTCAGCCCCGGGTAGGTCGCTCTTCAAATCCACCCCCATGACGTCAGCCATCCTCTCCGTATAGTCGCTTATGTGGTTTGGTACTGCTATTCCCCTCGGGATGATAGACAGGGTGGGGAGCATGCCGGACAGGACGTAGGCGCTTGCAAGGGAGTCTGGGTCTCCGCCTAGGTGTAGCAGTATAGCTACCGCCCTGCCCCTCAGGCCTTTAAGCGTCTCCAGTATCTGGGCTATAAGAGCCGGCTCCCTCATAGTCTAAACAACTACAGTCTCGGCGACCTGATAACTTTACCACAGTACGCCTAGGCTGTTGTTAGAGATGCCCTACTCCTGTCTCTGGCCGAGCATAGACTGTAACTCCTTCTGGAGAGCCTCAAGCTGGGACCTCGTTCTGGCCTCCTGCTTCTCTATCACCTTTAGCCTAGTGTCGTTTAAGTCCCTCTTCTCGGAAAGCTCGCTTAAAATCTTCTCCTTTGTCGTCTGGATAAGTATAGGGCCTACCGCCTTATACACTGCTACGTTGTCGGCACTCTTACCCAGCTCCTCCAAAGCTTGGTTAATCTCCTCCAGCTCAGACTGTAGTCTCTGCTTCTCTGCGAGTATTACGCTTAGGGTCTGCTGGAGCTGCTGCAGCCTAGCGATCTGTTGTTGAATGCTAGGTGGGATCTGACCGCTCGACAAGCTCGACACACCATGTGAGAGAAAACTCAGATGAATTAAAACGTTATTTGGATGTCAGCTTGGGCGACCAGGCCCCCGCGGCAAATTTGTGACCGCATTTTCTACACTCCCATACGCCGACTGAAACCCTTCTAACCGCCTTCCTCCCACACCTGTCGCATATGTGTATGGCCCTCTGTTCTAGCTCTATCTCCTCAACCTTTTTCCGCAGCCTCGCTCCATACCGCGCCCCAAACCTCTTCGTCACCCCTGCTCCTGCCCTCATCTCCGCAACCCACCAACCCTCGGCATATTATATATCCATCGCCAAGCTGGGCTGGTGGGCAAGATGCTACAGCGGTGCCCCAACCCTGCCAATAGCCTCCATCAGCTTGGTACGCAGCTCTATTGATTTCTCCCTCGAGACCCGGATAATCTCATCCATAACACTCAACTGTATCAAGCCTTGGAGGTTCTTCTGTATCGCGGCCATCTCGTCCTCATCCGACCAGCCGATGACGATTGATGTGTCGATTGCAGACTCTTCGAGGGATGTTGGGTCGACCAGTATCTTATCGCCCAGCAGGCCTATTGTGACTGAGACGGGGACCTTCCGGATCGGCAGGCTCGGGCGGATATCTGGATTCAGAACAACCTCTCCATTCTTGACCTCGTATAGTGGAGTCTTGGCGGTAGCTAGGGCTGCGACAGAAGCTAGAACGGCCGGGTCGAAATAGTTGCCGTCATAGTCGAGAACGTAGACGTCTATGTATATTACTAGGACGCTTCTCCCCGGTATGTAGACGAGCTTCTCGAGCTCAAGCATTTTAGACTCTCTGATACACCTGTCAACGACTCGGGCAAGCTCTATCGCCTTCTCGTCAGGTGGCCCTGGCTCGAAAAAGCTTGACGCGAGGGGGAGGAGCTCTGCGTTAACAACTATGTTTGCTTGGTCGGGAGTGTCGGGGTAGGGCTGCCCTAGCGCCGTCTTCACACCCGCAATGATCTTCGTTCCCCCTAGGTTTACCATGGCGGAGCCGTCAGCCTTCTCTATGATCGCTGTCTTGAGCTCGAGGGGGCGGTACTGGTATGGGCCCCGACCATCCAGCCTCTCCCCCCTAAGTATGAGCTCGTATAGTTTGTCACGCATTATTTTCGTTGGGTAGGGCTTTTCACCGATCCTATACATCGCCGATCACTCCTCACCCGCCGGCGTGAAGGTGGCAAACTTCTTCCCTAACGCCTTCCTCTGAAGCTCGTAGAGTACACCTATACCTTTTTTGGCCAAGTTCAAGGCCTCCGTGAACTCCGAGCTGGTCATCCTTCCATTAAGCTGTAGTAACACAATCGATCCGAGCCGAGGAGCCATTGCAACGGGCATGTCCGCCTCACCCCTCTTATCCTCCTCCTCGCTTGGGTCCAAGACAATCCTGCCCTCCACCTTGCCGACAGCTATTCCGGCGCAGAGGTCGAGGATTGGAATCCCTGCGTCTGCTAGGGCTAGTGAGGCGGCAGTGAGCCCGGCTGTCCTCGTGCCCGCATCCGCCTGTATAACTTCTATGAATATGTCGATGGCTGATCGTGGGAACTCCTCCAGAATCACTATACTCTCCAAGGCCTCTCGTATGACTTTGCTCAGCTCTATCTCCCTTCTAGTCATTCCCGGGGCCTTTCTTCCCTCAACGCTGAAGGCGGCCATGTGGTATCTGCAGTTGAGTATCGCCTTGTGCGGCTGTGCTAGGTGTCGCGGATGGGCTTCTTTAGGCCCATACACCGCCGCGTATATCTTGGTCTTGCCCATCTCGATGTAGGCTGAGCCGTCGCTCCTGTCCAGTACGCCTGCCTCGATGCGTACTGGCCGCATCTCGTCCAGCGCTCGGCCGTCTATCCTCCTACCATCCTCCGTGATCAGCCTATGCTCAACCTTCTCCAACAATCTCACCACCAATGATCTTCTTCCTGATGTGATGTGTGACGCGCTCGGTGAGGCCGGGGAGGTGGCTCTCGCTCTCAATCATCCTGATGGCAGAGGCTACGGCAAACTCCTTCTCGGGACTATCACCTACAATCGCTATTAGACCGTTCCTGCCGACATAGAGTTTGCAGCCTGACTCGCTGCTTAAAACCTGGAGCATGCTGCCTTTCTTGCCAATGATGCGGGGGATCTTGACGGGGCTGACACGGATCAAGAGGCCCCGATCAATCTTCACCAACTCGCGCCCCCCCTCGAGGAACACACCCCTGACCCCCGAGTATTTCACACGGGTGTAGACGACGTCGCCGATCTGGAGACGTGTCCGCGTCCTTTTCCCCGCCGTATGGAGGAATCCGACTAGGTGCCACCCCAAGTCGACTTCATAGTGGCTTGGCTTAAGGTCGGTTATTATGCCTACCACGTTGTCCGACTCGCTAGGCTTGTATGGAGATTTTGCTGGTAGAATGTTTACTTTCGAGTCCCTGAACTGTATTATTCCGGCAACCGCGGCGTACACTTTCCCGTTGTACACGTAGGTATAGGCCCCTGCTGAGCGCGGGTCATCCGACAGCAGCTGGCCCGGCGTAACAACCTCTCTTTCACGGACATGTATGCTCATTTTGCCTCACCCATGGGTTTAACTTCTCCCCTCCCAGCGGTATACCTGTTTACCAACTCCACCAAATCTGTAATCAATCCAGCAGGCGCTTCTAGCTCACACCTCCACCAACCATCCTGCCCCCACTCCTCCTTCAGAATCTTGCCCAGGGGTTTTAAGTGTCTATAGACAGCGGGCTGAGCGTCGTTTGGCACCCGTATCGAGAAGGTGGAGACGCCTAACTTTATGGGCAGAACCATCCTCAACTTCTCTAACACCTTCGGAACCTGCTTCTTGGCGTCGAGGAAAGGGTCGATCGATACTCCCGCCTCTTCAAGTGAGAGCTCCAGTCTCTGGGGTGGGATGGGCGTGTTCGTTCTGGGGTCGATGGCGTGTTTGCTTAGGAAATCGATTATCTGCCGCTTCTTCTCCTCGATTAGCCTCCTTCTCTGCTCAGCCGTTATCTGCAGATCACCTTCCCTAACTATCTTCAATGCTATATCTTGGATGTTGGTGGTTCCGAAAGACTTCATGAGCTCGTTTGCATTGGCTCTGATACCCTTTTTCGAGTCCCTGTAAACCTCCTCATACACCAAGAACTTAGAGGGGGGAAGATTCTCACCCATCTTTACCCTCAATGCCACATCAGGGTCAACTAACACCTCAAAGGTATTTCCACTCTTGGATATCCTCGCAACGGTATATCTCTTGCTCAACGTTTTATCAACCTAATTTGTGAGGAATGTTATTTATATTCTTGGCTATCCCTACCCTTTGAGGGCCTGTTCTACCAGCCTGTTGACCTCTTCTTGGCTCAGAGGCGTATAGAGCCTAGTGCTGGTCGGTATCACCACTATTTTGGCCGACCATTTCTCGTCGGTTTTCTCAACACTCTGGACAAGTGCTCTCACACACAACAGCTTGGCCTCTTCGAGCGTCATGTTGGGGTCGTAGAGGTTCTCCAGAAGCTCCTTTACCTTCTCGCTACCTCTACCTATTGACCAGCCGCCATACTTCATAACGACGCCACTCGGCTCAGTGTAAAAAAGACTGGCCCCATCGCTTCCCACCCCGCCTATCAAGAAGGCTACCCCGAAAGGTCTCACACCGGCATGCTGGGTGTAAAGCTGCATAGTGTCGCCCACCCTCTTTGCTATAGCCTCAACACTCGGAGGCTCATCATATGTAAGCCTGTATATCTGGGCGTAGACCCGCGCGCTGTCGACAAGAATCCTCGCGTCTGAGATCAGTCCTGAACTCGCAGCACCTATGTGCTCGTCAATCTGGAAGAGCTTCTGAGTGTAGCTCGGGTTCTGAAGCTTGCTGTAAGCCCTCTCCTCAACTGCGAGGACCACACCCTCATTTACGCAGATCCCAACCGCGGTTGAGCCTGACTTGACAGTCTCAAGAGCGTACTCTACTTGGTATAGGCGGCCTTGAGGCGAAAAGACAGTAATCGCCCTGTCATATGCACCAGCCATCCCGAGAGCAGCCAATCACATCACCTACGTTTATAAGCCTCAGAGGCATCGTTTAAATCTATCTCACCGTACCATCGATCCCATGTGAGCAGATTGCAACCCTCTAGGCTGCCCTATCCTGAATGGCTAGATGTGTGAGGTTTATATGTGTTAACTCCTCCATAGAATAAGTGTGGTCTGTTGAGTCAGCTGGTTGACGGGTATGGTCGCGCAGCCAGGAAGCTTAGACTTTCAGTAACTGATAGGTGTAACTTCAGGTGTAGCTTCTGCATGCCCAAGGAGCCGGTCTGGATACCCAGAGGCGAGGTGCTCAGTTTCGAGGAGCTCGCCCGTGTTGTGAGGATTCTTGCATCAATGGGCGTGTCTCGTGTCAGGCTGACGGGTGGAGAGCCGCTTGTCAGAAGAGGGGTGGAGAAGCTTGTCAAGACGATTGCATCAACCCCGGGAGTCGAAGAGGTCACTATGACGACTAACGGCTTCTATCTAAAGTCCTTTGCGAATGCGCTAGCGGAGGCCGGGCTAAGCGGAGTGACGGTCAGCCTCCACAGCCTCAAGCCGGAAAGGTTCGAGGAAATAGTAGGCGTCAAGGGTGTCTTCAACAGGATAGTTGAGGGCATAGCCGCCGCGAGGGATGTGGGGCTCAGGGTAAAGATTAACGCTGTCGTGGTCAGGGGCTGCAATGATGACGAGCTTCTCGACTTTGCAGAGCTGTCAAGGAGGACGGGAATTACGGTCAAGTTTATCGAGTTTATGCCTTTTGACGGTGAGAGGCTATGGGGTTTAGAGAGAGTGGTGAAGGCATCTGAGATACTTGATATACTGTCTAAGAAGTATCAACTCTACCCGAAGCCCAGGGAGCACGGCTCAACCACCCGATACTACGGCTTCAAGGACTCCCAGCTGGGAGAGATCGGCCTGGTCTCCTCCATCTCAGAGCCTTTCTGCTCCGATTGTGACAGGGTGCGGGTTAAAGCCGATGGGAAACTCGTGCCGTGCATGTTTAGCAGAGACGAGTACGACCTTAAGCCGCTGCTAAGGTCTGGAGCCCCCGACGAAGAGATAAGGGAGTTCATAAGATGGGCCTTCAGCCGGAAGTTTAGAGGCGTGGAGACGCTGCTAAAAACTGGAGAGCTGCCACAACACATCAGGCCAATGTACACTCTGGGTGGATAGGCCCTTCTAAGACTCCGAGAGGATGGGCGATTCTAACAAACCTTTAAGCCGCTTCTCGAGATAATCTAGCTCCTTTATGTCAAGTCTCACACCCCGCCTGGTTAATCTAGCCTTAACCGTCTCGAGAAGTGTGGCGAAGACTTTACAGCCGCTCAGCAGGACCTGCTTGGTCTCCTCATCCGGATTGTGCAATACGAACTCCGTCTCGGGGTTCATGTTGTTAAGGAGGTTCTCCAGCGCTTCAACCTCCCTATGTATCGCCTCCTTCAACTCATAACTCACGTTGTACCCTGAGAGGAATCTGCGCGCAGTCTCGAGTAGGAGCTCTCTATACAGTGAGAGGCCGAGCGTAACTATCTTAACGTCAGTGGCTCCGATGATATATTTCCTCACAGTTTTCTGATTTAAAGTTGCTGTATTTCAACCTCATCCACCTACTCCTCTTTCTCCTTTAGAGCCTTAGATAGGGCCTCAGCTGCCAGCCTATTAGCATCCGAGTTTAACTCCCGCGGTATGTGTTTTATCTCGAAGGACTGGAAGCGTCTTATGAGCTCAACCGCCTCCTCCCTGAGCTGCCTCAGCCGCTGGTCTCTGACCCTATACTCGCCCAATATCTGTCTCACGAGGAGCTGACTGTCGCTATATACGCTGATCGATCTGCAGCGCAGCCTGATGGCCCGTCTCAGACAGTGGAGAAGCGCCTGATATTCGGCGTAATTGTTTGTGGCCCGGCCTAGGTACCCAGCCCCTCTTAAAATGTCCTCGCCATGCCTGATCAAGTATGCGTATGCAGAGGGTCCGGGGTTGCCGCTGGATGCCCCGTCGATGAAGGCTATACAGTGCCCTCCGCCGCACAATCCTCTCTAACAGTATTGAAGGGCGTCTTATCTACTTGGCATGATTGTAGGGGTTAATAGTGAGGGGTAATTCCACTCTATAGTATCATGCCCCGCTACGTTGTGGTGGCCGAGAAGAAGTCGGTGGCAGAGGCGATTTACAAGGTCTTAAAGAAATATGGCCAGGAGGGAGTTACAGTGGCTAGCGTAAGCGGCCACTTAATGGACTGCGACCTAGTCGAGAGGTACGCGAGGTGGCGTCTCTCCGATTTGTTAGAGCTTTTCAGACCCGAGAACACGAGACTAGTTGTGTCCGACAGATACGCTTACAGCCGTTTAGCGCGGGTCTTCTCAAATCTCCGTGAAGGATTGATGGTCGTGGCGACAGATAATGACCACGAGGGCGAGTTGATCGGATACGAGATAGTAATCCTCTATAGAAGCATCCGTGGAGACATGGCCGAATTCAGGAGAATGAGATTCAACTCCCTCGAAGAAGATGAGATAGTCAGGGCTTGGCAGAATCTAGAGAAAGACCTCAAATGGGGCTGGGTACACAAAGCACAGCTCCGAAGGGCCTTCGACCTAATCACCGGCGCCGCCTTTACCCGCCTACTAACACTATCGGCTCGGCGTAGAGTAAACGGCTCCGGCATAATCAGCTGGGGGCCAGTACAGTCCCCGTGCCTAAAATTCATAGTCGATAGAGAGCAGATGATTCGCGGATTCAAGCCTAGGAAGTATTGGTACGTAGCATGTGTCCTGAAATATGGTGATGTCGTGTTCAGTGCGCGTAGCGGTGAGGTTTGGGATAAGGCTCTCGCGGAGAGCCTCATCATAGATGTCTCATCCGCGAATCTTGGAGAGGTTCTAGAGTACGCCGAGGAGAGGGTCAGGATAGCGCGACCACTGCCCGCTAGAACAGATGATTCTCTCCGCGATTTAGTAAAAATTACTGGCAGATCCTCACATAGCCTTATGAGGGTCATGGAGCAGCTCTATCAGTCAGGCTACCTCTCCTATCCTCGGACAGAGACCAACAGGTATCCTGATGGTTTCGACTTTAAGAAGCGTCTAAAGGCCGTTGCAGACTCAGGGGTGCTGGCAGATGTTGAGCTCCGTAGGGAGCCTAGACCGAGGAATGGTAAGCTGAGCGACAACGCTCACCCACCCATCTACCCGACAGGCACCTATACTGGTGGAGGTGTTGAAAGGGCTGTGTGGGAGTATTTTGCGAGGAGATTCGTTGCAAACGCTTTTACCGACGACGCGCTAGTCATTCGGCAAAGCGCTGTAATCAAGGTTGGCGGCGTAGAGTTGAGGGCTGCGGGGAGGTATTTGGAGTCGGCCGGTTTCTATACCGTCTACCCCTACTTTAAGCCCGCTGAAGAGCAGCTCCCTAAGCTTGTGGCTGGCTCTTTGGTGGAAGTGGTAGAGGCGCGTTTGGTTGAGGATGAGACGCGGCCTCCACCGCGGCTGTCGGAGAGCGACCTCCTAAGGATAATGGAGTCAAACGAGCTCGGCACCGACGCTACAAGGCCCCTCTACCCGTCCCTCCTCATTGATAGGGGGTTTGTCGTCAGGGAGAAAAGGGGTCTTAAGCCCACCGGGCTGGGAGAAGCCCTTATCGAGACTTTAAAACAGGTGGATGAGAGGCTCGTCACCCCTGATACCCGGAGAATCGTGGAGGGGTTTATGAAGAGTGTGGAGAGGGGTGAGGTTCAGCTAGAAGCGGCCCTATCTAAGGCGCTCGACATCTACAGGCCCCTCCTACAGAATTGTCTGGCACAGACCGACAGGATAGGTGAGCGCCTAGCCATGCACCTAGTAGCTAATAATCGTCGAAGGTATCCGGCCCAGTAGGCCACGAAGAACCTTGAAGGGACTGGGCTGCCCCCACCACCTGTAATCGGCTCACCGGTGTTGGAATCCGTTAATATAGTGGAATCTCGGAGTTATCATAGGGTCTATGGTGCAGCCGAGAGAGTTGGCCTCTGTGATCGCACTGTTCCTCTTCTTCCTCTTAATAGCCGTTTCATCAGTTTTTATCGCCGATCTGTTCAGGATGCTGGGGAGGGCTATCAGCGCCGTATTGTTTGGGATCCTTTAGGAAGTATCAACTTATCACCAATAATAGCTTCTATACCTGTTTAGGCCTGAGGCCCATGCGGCGGTTAGGCCAAGCCCCATGACGAGGCCCCCGATGTGTGCGGTATATGCTATCGAGCTGAAAGGCATTGTAAAGGCCATCAGTGTCTGGAGGAGGGCTAAGACGAGTATGACAATGTAAGCGGGCGCGACGATCGGTATTAGGTAGAGGAATAGGGCGAGAGGTCTCCTCGGAAACAGGACGCCGAACGCCCCCATAACCCCGAACACCGCGCCAGAGGCCCCGACGGCGGGGATGTAGGGTGCGAATCTGTTTGAGGGGAAGTAATAGCTGGTGAAAGCGTATGCCAGCCCGCCTACCACGCCGCTGGCGAAGTACAGTGTAATGAACCTAGACCTGCCCAGCAAAATCTCAACATCCCTCCCCAGAATCAGTAGCCCCCACATGTTGAAAAAGATGTGGAGAAATCCATCGTGGATGAACATGGATGTGAAGATCGTTAAAACTCCGTAGAGGAGGGTGGAGAGGTCAGGTGCGGCCATAATCGATGCTGGGACTAGTCCGAAATTATAGATCATAAACACTCTGCCAAAAATGAAGGTGAGTAAGAAGACTACCAAGTTTATGGCTATGATCGTGAATGTTGCCAGCGGCCTCTCTTCTCTTGCGATGTACAACGAGTAATTGATTATGGACTCTCGGATTTAAGCGTAGCAGTGCTCCTTACCAATGTATGCGAGGGCGCAGCGCCTCTTCATGAGCTCTCTCAGCAGGGACGTTGCATAGCTTGAGGGTGGCAGTGTTAGGTAGAGTCTAACACTGGAGTCCTGTAACTTCTCTATCTCGAGCCTGAGAGGTCTCAATTGGATAGCTCTGTACATGCCTGTTGACGAGGCTTCAGGTAAAAGTCTGGTTCTAAAACTCCTAGGCGAGACGCCCTCCTCGTCTAGGACGTATTTCAACGCGCCACCCCGCGGCCCGCTGGGAATCCACGATAGGTAGCCGGGTGTTGGGAGAACTATCGCCACCTCCCCCCTCCTGACCCTCACGCCCACCTCTTCAATATTCGCGCTAGTGACCTGTAGCGGCCTGCCGTAGGGGCGGTAGTGCCTATCTATCCTGACGAAGAGGTCTCCTATGCGCGGCTCATCGAGGCGGAGGCCGTCTCTGAGCGTGATGCTTAGAGCCTTGTTGAATATGTGGGAGGAGTAGGCGTCGACGAATAGCCTTCTTATGCGGAGTGGGAGGCTCCTGAGGGCTCCGGAATAGTCTCCGGGAAGTCGGGAAAGATGTCTCAGCACCCTCCTCTCATATGTCAGGCTTGGCGGGAAATTCTTTAACGCCTCTCCATAATCACCAGTCTCGGAAAAGGTCCCTCGGGCAGTCCTCACCGGCTCAGGCTCAAACTCTGTGGTGAATCCGAGAAACGTGTCCACAGCGCCGCGCAGATCTCCCTTTACGATAAGTCTTCCTACAAGGTGTGTTATAGGTCTCAGGAGGCCGAACCTCTGATACCCAAAAAAGTTAGGAACACCTGAATCCTGGACATCCTCTTTAAACTGTGTAAGGAGCGAAGATTCTGCATCAGTTGTCCTGATAGTTATGTCGAATCTATTCGCGACAAGCCTAGAGGAGTTGAGCTCATCAATAAATCCTATTCTCCATGCCTCCCACCCCTTCGAGACGTGGTGGCCACGATCCTCCGCGAACTTAGCCACAGGGAGGGCCACGTATTGAAAGGTCACAGCCCTTCTATCCTTTATCCCGCATATCTTCGCCTTCGATGGTTTGGTTCCAACCGTTTGAGCCAGCTCGGCTATGGCTGAGACAGTCTCCATGTCCCTCTTCCTCAATATCCAGAGCGTGTACCTTGTAGGCTCTATTGGGAGAGGGTCTTTCAGCCAGAGGTCTTGGGCGTCAAGTCCGCCCTCCAGTATCTCGGAGACTAGGAAGTCTTCAGGCTGCTTCTTTATGATGCCCCCTATTCCCCGAGTGCGAGTATAGTAGCCCTCCACCCCGATCGCCGTCTCTATCTCTCCGCATCCCAACATGTCCCGGTGAAAGACCTGACTAGGAGGCTGTTTAGCCCTATTTCACGATGACGTCCATTATTCCCGGACCAATGCCGATATACTTGACGGCTGTTCCAAGCTCTTCCTCGACCTTCTCCAGGTATCGACGGGCGGCTCTATGGAGGGCTCCGTACCCCTCCAACCTCAGCCTCTCCCTCTCAGCCTCATCAATCCGAGGCCACCCTTCCATCTCTAGGTAAACCGGCTTCACGCTCCTCAAAGCCTCTACCGTCTCCGGATACGGCTCCCCCACACCCTCATACTTCACGCAGAGTTTCACCCTCTCCAGCCCTGAGAGTGTGTCGACCCGCGTCAGGAATATTTGATCGGTGTCGTTGAGCATGCATGCGTATCTGAGCTGCGGCATGTCAAGCCAACCGATCCTCCTCGGCCTCCCCGTTGTGGCTCCGTACTCGCTTCCCCGCTCCCTTATCACATCTGCTACGGGTCCTGATATCTCGGTGGGGAAGGGCCCTGCCCCGACCCTGGTGGTATATGCCTTTGCCACTCCCACCACTATGTTTATTGACTTTAGCCCTACCCCGGAGCCTATTGCTGCTGCGGCGGAGGTGGTGTGGCTGGAGGTGACGTAGGGGTATGTGCCGTGGTCTATGTCGAGCATGGTCCCCTGAGCCCCTTCGAAAATCACCGTCCCACCACTTGCAAGGTGGGTCCTAATCAGTGAAGAGACATCGCCCACCATCCCTCTGACCTGCTCGGCAAGTCCTCTCACTTTTGCCAAGACCTCTTCGGGGTTAAAGGGGATCACGCCGCCCCAAAGCCTCATCCAGACCTTCACTAAGTCGCCAACATCCGCTCCGTCCAGCACGTCGCATAGCCTCAGCCCTAGTCTACCATACTTGTGGAGGGCGGTTGGGCCGATGCCCCTCCGCGTAGTCCCTATGGACCCTCCCCCCCTCATCTCCTCTATCTTGGCGTCAAGGCCCACTTGTAGGGGTGTTACGAGGTGGGCTCTAGGGCTCACAACTACTCCCACCTTGCCCACCGCCTCCTCTAGCTTCGCGATGTCCCGGAGCATCTCTTCTATGTCGAGGTATACGCCGTGGCCTATGGCGGCCGACTTGGTCGAGATCGCTGCTGCTGGGAGCATGTGGAGGCTAAGCGTCCTGTCGGGTAGCGTGACGGTGTGGCCTGCGTTGGCTCCGCCGTTAAACCTTACGGCCAGAGATGCCCCACGCGCCAGATACGCTGACACCTTACCCTTTCCCTCATCCCCCCACTGGAGACCAACTACTACTATTCCCGGCATGCTAGCCTATCCGCTCGACGTCGTGTGGGAGCGACTCGAGGTATGAGGCGTGGGTGATCTGGATGAATACTGCGTTCTGCCTAAGCTCGGGGATGGTCCTCGCACCCAAGTAGCTCATCCCAGACTTTAGACCATTCACCAGTTGCTTTATGACATCTGCTGCTGAGCCCTTATAGTCGACGTATGCTTCAACACCTTCGGCCATGTAGGAGTAGTCGGCGACCTCGTCGAGTGGCAGGTCACCCGCAGACCTTGTCTCCCTGCTAAGCATCGCGTAGAAGGAGGCCATGCCCCTGTAGACCTTGCTCTTTCTCCCGTTCCTCACCACGATGGCGCCTGGGCTCTCATCTGTACCAGCCAACAACATACCTATCATCACAGTAGATGCTCCTCCTGCCAAAGCCTTCACTATGTCGGCTGAATTCCTGACCCCTCCATCAGCCATCATCGGGACCCCCGTCCTCTCCGATGCCTCAGCACAGCTAATGATCGCCGTGAGCTGTGGAACACCCACGCCTGCAACTATCCTCGTCGTGCATACGGCCCCCGGCCCTATGCCGACCTTCACACAGTCGGCATACGCGGCTAGGTCCTCGAACCCCTCAGGTGTTGCAACGTTTCCAGCTATTATCTGCACGTCATCGCCCATCTCTCTTCTGAGCGTCTTGAGTGCGTTTAACACGAGCTCTGTATGCCCATGCGCTACATCCACCACCAGCACATCAGCCTCCGCCTCGATCAGGGCGCGAGCTCTCTCGAGGAAGTCTCCCTTGACGCCGATGGCGGCCCCAACCATCATCCGACCCTTAGCATCTCGTGAGGAGTGCGGGTAGAGTCCCCGAGACCTGATATCCTTCGCTGTTATCAGTCCTTTGATTCTCCAATCCTCATCAACGATTGGGATCTTCTCAACCTTGTGCTTCCTTATGATCTCCACAGCCTCCTCTGTCGTGACTCCCTCACGAGCGGTTACAAGCCTGCTCCTAGGGGTCATCACCTCCTCTACACTGGTTTCATCCCTCTCAAACATTATGTCACGGGCAGTGACTATGCCATGTACCCTCCTCTCAGCGTCTACGACTATTAAGCCTGACACGCCTCTGGCCTCCATCTCCCGCCGCGCCTCACCGACTGTGGAGCCTAGCAATATGGTGTATGGGTCGTCGATGACTATTCCCTCGGCCCTCTTCACCTTAAGGACCTCCGCAACCTGCTGTCTAATCGGCATAAATCTGTGTATGACGCCGAGACCTCCCTCTCTCGCCATGGCTATGGCCATTTTGCTCTCAGTAACTGTGTCCATTGCCGCCGATACTATAGGTATGTTGATCGTGAGCTTCCTAGTCAGCCTCGTGACCGTGGACGCCTCGCTCCTAGACTTTAGCGTCGAAAACCTAGGCACCAGCAGTACATCGTCAAACGTTAAACCCGGGCCTTCCCAGAAGGATGCCACCTAATCCCTTCACATTGAGGCAGCTAACCATGCTTTAAATATTTTCACCGGCAGTGGACGCCAGACCGTCGCCTCCGGTTATAAGCCAGCCAACCAGTGTATAGTAGGGGTTGAGGAGCGGGGCCAGGGGTGTTGTCGCTGTTCTATTAAGGGATAACGCGAAGGCGTCAAAAGTGCTGGAGGCTCTACGCCGCCTCAACATTCAAGCACTCTGGGTCACCGCTCCAGAAGAGATTCCGCTCACAGTGAAAGTAGTAGTGGTCAGCAAGGAGGAGGGACTGACCCCTCCTAGCCGTCTGAAAACGCTCTACCTAGAGGACCACTTCTCCCCAGAGTGCATCGCCCTCCAAGCCGCCTCTAGCCTCGGGCCAAACAGGCCCCCAACCTCCCTCGACGTCGCAATAGATCCGGGCCGCAGGCTGGGAGTGGCCTATGTTGTGGACGGCTACGTGGTGAAGACTAAGACCTACCCAAGCATAGAAACCTTTGAAGTGGAGTGTAGGATGGTTGTTGAATGCCTGGGGAAGAGTAGGCGCCTATCCTTCTACATTGGATACAGGCCCCAAGCTCTGACCCACGAACTAGTCGCAAAGCTCAAAAAACACTACTCGACAGCCACCATACTAGTCCTACCCGACGACGGGACTGGGCCAGAATTTAAAGGCATGAGCCCCGACGAGGAATCGGCGCTCAAGATTTATTTCAAGGCAACATCCGAGAATATCTGAAGACAGACGCCCCCTCAATCCAGCTACTAGGGCGACATGCGGCCGTGGTCTAGCCAGGTATGACGGCGGGGCCCCGAGCTAGTGGCGACAGGCACGCCCGCAAGTCCCGGGTTCAAATCCCGGCGGCCGCACACGATATTCGGCAGAGTCGAGGCAATGGGAAAGGTAATTAGCAGCACCTATACCCATTCACCTCGGTGTAGCGAGGGTTGGGGAGGAAGAGAAGGAAGATAATACGTAGGACTGCTAGGGCTCCTCCGAAGGTTTTTGCCTGCCCTCTATGCGGCGCCCAAGCCGTCACGGTCACCCAAGTCCTGAGGTTCAGGGCTGTTGTCTCATGCGGCAAGTGCGGAGTCAGCCACGAGGTTCCTTGGCTGAGGAGCTACATGCCCGTCGACGCCTACTCAACTTGGTACGACATTGTGACAGGCCGTATTAGCCCTGAAAAGGTTAGGGAGAAGATAGAGAGGCTGGAGGCGGTAGCGGTCGAGGCGCTTCAGTCAGAATCAGGCGAGTCTGTTGAGGCCGTGGAGGAAGGTGATCAACTCGATGCTACTGAATCTTGCGAGAGTAGCGAGGAAAACAGGGAATCATGAACCGCTGTGAGACTGGATTCAGGATAGGAAAGACAGAGAACTATCTGGTAAACAAGCTGAGAGAGAAGGGATTCGTACATCTGACCCTCTTCGACCCAGAAGTACTTGATACGAGGAACTTGGCAAAGCTCGCTGAGAGGTCGGAGGAGATGGGCACAGATGGGTTCATGGTGGGTGGGTCGACAGTATATTTCAAGGAGATGATGGATGAGGCGATAAAGGCGATAAAGTCTGTCTCCGATCTTCCGGTCATTATTTTCCCGAGCAACATCACGTCCCTAAGCCCCTACGCCGACGCGGTCTTCTACATGTCGCTGCTCAACTCTCTTGAGTGGTGGTTTATACTTGGGGCCCAGATTCACGGCTCCTTCATGGTCAAGGAGTATCACCTTGAGCCGATACCTGTCGGATACGTCGTGATTAAGGGTGAGACGAGTGTTGCTACAGTGGGGAGGGCATTCCCACTCCCCGAGAATAAGCCCAACATAGTTGCGAGCTACGCCCTGGCTGCCCAGATGCTGGGTATGCGGCTAATCTATCTGGAGGCAGGGTCAGGGGCAGAGTCTCCAATACCCCCAAACCTAATCCGCGTCGTTAGAAAGACAGTGGATGTCCCTTTAATCGTGGGCGGGGGCATCAGGTCCGGCCAAGCAGCGGCACAGGCCATTCGCGCTGGAGCCGACATCATTGTGACAGGTACTCTAGCAGAGCACGATCCCCAAAAGCTGGCCGAGGTGGTGGAATACTCCAGAGAAGCGGCCAAGGAAAGGGCTCCGGCCCTATCAAGATATATCGATGCGCGATTGTAGCACCTGGAGGGCCCGGCCTTCTTTATAACCAGCCGCCTCCAAGGCCTCCTTAGTTGGCGGAGTACTGCGGAGGATCATACCTCTCCGAAATAATGGAGAGGGTGAGAAGAGAGTACGAGGTTGCGAGAGAGTTTAGGCGGAGGGCTCAACAGCCAACAGGGGACGTTGAGGTCAAGATAGCCTATGACATGGCTGAGAGGATCGAGCTTCTTGTGGGCCCTCCTGGTGTAGCGGCCATCATCAGAGAGCTTAAACAGCGCTGCGACCCGGAAACAGTACCGTTCCGACTCATAGACCGCCTATACAGCGACTCAAGAGAGCCAGACCCATCCAAGCTTACCCAAATCCTCCGCGCTGCACTAGCTGTGATGACGCCGCCCGGAACAACCGCCGCACCGAATGAGGGGATAGTCGGCGTCAAAATAAAACAGAACAGCGACGGCACAAGCTACATGGCCGTCTACTACGCAGGCCCAATAAGGTCGGCTGGAGGAACAGAGATCGCAGGCTCGGTCGTACTAGCTGATTACTTGAGGAAGGTGTCGGGGCTCTCACCCTACAGGGCAACCGAGGAGGAGGTAATGCGTTTCATCGAGGAGATCCGGACCTATAGGAGAAAGGTTGGTAATTTTCAATACAATGTGCCGGAAGACGTTTTACGATATGTTCTCCAAAGGCTTCCGATAGAGATCACCGGCATAGCGACTGATAATATTCCTGTTTCAAGCTTCAGAGACCTGAAGAGGGTTGAAACCCCCTATCTCAGGGGCGGAGCCCTGAGGGTTGTCAACGACGGCGTCGTGGGTAGGGCTCGAAAACTCTTGAGGCTGATCGAGACTGCCGGGCTTGAGGGCTGGGAGTGGCTCCGAGCAGTTCCAGAGATGCTGAAAAAGTATACGCCGGCCCGGAAGGGCTCTGTGATAGAAGAAGTGGTTGGCGGAAGGCCGGTGTTATCTATGGAGAACATGTTTGGCGGATTCCGCCTACGATACGGCCGTGCTCCCAACACCTCCATGGCGGCGCTCGGCATCCACCCCTACACGATGAAGATTCTGAGAGGCTACGTCGCGATAGGGACCCAGCTGAAGACGGACTATCCCGGAAAGGGCGGGGTGGCGATGGCAGTCTCAACAATTGAGCCGCCCATAGTCATGCTCTCCGACACCTCTGTCTTAAGAGTGGACTCGGAGCAGAAGCTTTCAGAGGCGGAGGAGAGGCTCAGCAAGATACTATTCAACGGCGACATACTGGTCAGCTTCGGCGACTGTGTGGAGAACAACGTAAAGCTACAACCACCGGGCTATTGTGAGGAGTATTGGGTCGAGGAGGTAGTATCAAATCAGGGCTGGATGGATATTCTCTCGAGAGATGAAGTAGTTGAGATTGAGAAGGTTCTAGAAAACCCATTCACCCACACCCCAAGAGTCGAGGTGGCGTGTAAAATCAGCGCAAAACTGGGCGTCCCAATCCATCCAAGATACATGCCCTTCTGGGACAGGGTTACAGGAGCAGACATTGAAGCCCTCAGACGGTGGCTAAGAACAGCTATCCAATACTCGGCAAGAAGCTCAGGCTACTTCCAACTACCCATAGACAGCAACGCCAAGAGAATACTAGAGTTAATGCTCATAGAGCATAGGATCCAAGGCAACAGGATCCAAGTCTCAAAGGAGTGGATTAAGGCGTTAATCTTCCTGTTCAGACCATTTAAGGACACTGATGTTTCAGGCATGAGTTTGGGCGAGGCGGTTGAGAGACTCTCAGGGACCCCATACCGTCCACGAATGGGTACCGTTCTCACCGTGAGGGTTGGTCGTCCGGAAAAGGCTAAGCAGAGGCGTCTGAAACCACCGGTACACCTCCTCTACCCCCTAGGATTGGCGGGCGGTGCGACACGAGACGTAGTGAAGGCGGCTGAGCACGAAAACATATCGCTGGAACTCGTATCACGCATATGTACGTCCTGTGGTGAAAGGACTTGGCGTGGGATCTGTCTCCGGTGTGAGAAGCCGACCGTGTTGGTAGCCGACTGCGGCCAATGCGGCTCTGAGTACATGGAGCCTGAGGGCAAGATTTGCCCCCGATGCGGACACACCCTAAAAGCCTCTCGGAAATGGGTGGTGGATCTAAAAGAGGAGCTTCGGAGAGCGGAGGGGGTAGCAGGGGCTTCAGTAAAAGTGTTGAAGGGTGTTAAGAAGCTGACAAGCTGGTCTAAACAGCCGGAGGACATAGTGAAGGGCATTCTACGCGCTTGGCAGGGACTTTATGTCTACAAGGACGGGACAATAAGGTTTGACAGCACAAATGCGCCGCTAACACACTTCACCCCAAACCAGATTGGCGTCGAGCCTGCAAAACTGCGCATCCTAGGATACAAGTCTGACATCAACGGTGAACCACTCCACAGCCCAGACCAGCTTCTTGAGCTAAAGATCCAGGACATTGTAATACCCTCCGAGCTTGCAGCCCACCTCTATAAAACATCAAAATTCATCGACAGACTCCTAGCCTGTGCAGGCCTCCCAGAATACTACAGGTTCAACTCGCCAAGTGATGTCATCGGTGCTCTGGTCGCCGCGCTTTCCCCCCATACATATGGGGCGGTGGTCTGTAGAGTGATAGGCATAACAGAGGCGAGGGTTGTATATGCCCACCCCCTCCTACACGCCGCGAAGCGGCGGGACTGTGACGGAGACGAGGACAGTATCATGCTCCTGCTTGACGCATTCATGAACTTTAGTAGAAAATATTTGCCAGACAGGATTGGGGGGATGATGGATACGCCCCTCCTCCTCAACGTGATAGTAGACCCGAGAGAGGTTGACGAACAGTCCCATAATGTTGAAGTCGTTACTAGATTCCCTCTTGAATTCTACCGGGCGGCTGAGCGTGGCGAGCATGCGGTGCAGCTGGCTGATAGGGTTCAGCTACTGAAGGAGCTGGTTCACATGGGGCCTAATTTAAGGGGGATAAAGTGCATGAACCACATAGCCATTCTCCAAGGATATGTGAATAGGTCCACTTACACAAAGAAGAGCACAATGCTTGAGAGGGTTACTGCACAGCTAGAACTGTGTAAAATGCTAAGCGCTGTTGACCCTCAATTCGTGGCAGAGAGGGTTATGGCCCACCACGTCCTCCCAGACATTATAGGGAACCTGCGCACATATTTTTCACAGTCGTACAGGTGTAAGCGGTGTGGAGCCCGTTACAGGAGAATGCTCTTAAGAGGTGTGTGCAGGATCTGTGGTGCAGAGCTGAGCCAAACAGTGTATAGGGGGGCGGTCGAGAAGTATGTTGAACTCGCAACACTCCTATTAGAGGAGTATATTGAAAATCCGTATCTCAGGGAGGGGTCCATCAACGCCGTCGAGAACATACAGTCCGTCTTCAAACAAGCACCGACAAGAAGCCCAAGGCAACTCTCGCTAAAGAGATATATGTGAGAGGGGTTTAGACGGTCCTCCCTAAGACGCTCTCCGTCTTCTCCTCATGCCTCAAAACCTCCAGCTCCTTTCTAACAGCAGATCTAAACAAGAGTGCACCGGTAAAACCAATAACCGCCCCGATGAAGGCCGTCAGGAGGTGGAGGGGAAAATCAGCAAATATCTCCCAGCCCAATGGGTCGTTACGCTTATTCTCAATGACGAGTAGGAAAAGCACGGTAGGAACTATGCTTATAGCCACGCCTAACAGTGCGATGACGAGGGCTAGACGGGCTCTTTTGCTTAGGGTGACGGCAGGTCTCTCGGCCAACTTAGCGGCATACCCAACAATTAAGCCTCATATATGTTTTTGCCACAGTACGTGAGACGCCCCAATACATTGTGCTACGCGTAACCCTACACCTACCCTGCGACACAACCTACCAACCCACTACATCATTGTTCCCCAAACCCGTCTCAACATTTCCTCGATAAGCCTTCGAGCGCAGTAATGTGGCAACTCGGAGTCAGACTTTTATTTGGGCCTTGCGACAGATTATTGGGTCTTGAGTACAGCGACGGGGGTTAGACCGCTCAGCCTCATAATGAACAGCTTCAGCAAACAAGTACGGGTAATGCTGAAGAATGATATATCCTATGTGGGGACGCTCGTGGAGGCTGACAACTACATGAACCTCGTCATAAACCGGGGGGTTGAGTATCAGAACGACGTAAAAAAGGCGAGTTACCCCTACATACTGGTGAGAGGGAACAACGTACTCTACATACAGCTTGACTATTCTGAAGAATAGGAAAGAGCTTACGGAGCCACTAATCCAACGGTGTGATGGGGGGGTTCCTTTTAAATATAGGCTTTACAGTCGGCTAATCGATGCAAAAGACATCGATCGTGTTTGAGAGGATTAAGGGTTTGCCTACGGGCAAGCAGTATGTCGAGATTGTTGAGAGAAAGGGGCTGGGCCACCCCGACTACATTATAGACTCGGTATGCGAGGCCGCCAGCGTAGCGCTCTCGAAATACTACCTAGAGAACTTTGGCAAGATCTATCACCACAACCTGGATAAGGGCCTGCTTGTAGGAGGCAGGGCTACGCCAGTATTCGGAGGCGGAACACTAGACGAGCCCATATACATCTTGATAGCGGGAAGAGCGACAACAGTAATAGAGACCCCCACCAACAAGTACGAAGTTCCAGTGGATAAACTGTTGAAGGAGGCGATTAGATCGTTTATTAAGAACAACTTCAGGTTCCTTGACCCAGACCAGCACATAGTTGCAGACAGCAGGATAAGGCCTGGAAGCGCTGACCTAGTGAGGATAGTGGAGTATGATAGGGGTGTGGCGCCCCTCTCAAACGACACCTCTTTTGGAGTCGGCTACGCCCCATTCACAACCCTCGAGAAAATAGTCTACAGCGTGGAGAGGGAGATTAACAGTCCCTCCTTTAAGCGGACTTTGAAGGAGAGTGGTGAGGACTGTAAAGTTATGGGGCTGAGGAAGGGGGACAAAATCCATCTAACCATAGCTGACGGTATAGTTTCTCACCTCACACCAGACCTAGACCACTACATCTCAGTCAAGGAGGAGATAAGAGATAGGGTACTAGACTTGGCTGTCAAAATGTCGGAGGGCATGGATGTAGTGGTAGATGTAAACACGGGAGACATGATCAATCTTGAGAAGAGGGAGAAGAGTAGTGTTTACTTGACCGTTACAGGGACTTCGGCGGAGCATGGCGATGATGGTAACACGGGGCGAGGCAACAGGGCCTCGGGATTGATCACGCCCTGCAGGCAGATGTCTCTAGAGGCTACGGCTGGAAAAAACCCGGTCTCCCATGTGGGCAAAATATACAACGTGGCAGCCTACAGGATCGCAGATAAGATCTACAACGAGTGCAACGTGTTTGACGAGGTTTATGTCAAACTCTTGGCCCAGATTGGGCGAAGGATTGATAGACCTCTCATGGCATCCATCCAATACATCTCGGGTGAGAAGATCACTTCTAACGTGAGGAATGAGGTGAAGGAGATCGTTAACTACGAATTGAAAAACATTACCATGTTGACTGACCTTATTCTGCGGGGTGAGGTCCGCCTCTTCTAGTCTTCGCCGGATAGAAACCTGTCGAGTCCTTTTCTCCTCCTTATAATTTCCTGCGCTTTGCGTGGTGAGAGTTGTCTAAACTCCACCCCCAGAATTCTGGCCTTTCTAGCTGCTCTGCTTGATAGTAGTGGGGCGACTATCATCTGCCTGGGCTTAGATCCAAACTCTTCTTCTATCTGAGCCGAGTACCTGACTAGCTGCTCGACGTCTCCGACGTCTGCCTTCTCCCTCTTTATCTCTATTACAACAAGCCTACCATCCCTGTCGACTCCCAATATGTCGATGTATCCGCTCTTGGTCTTCCTCTCGCTCTCAACAACTCTGAATCCATCCTCTATTATGCTGGGCTCCGCAATGATGGCCTGCTTCATATCCTCCTCGCGGGCGTGTATCTGGAACTCGGCCTCATCCCTTAGTCCGAAGGATGATAGGTTAAGTATCCGTGAGATAATGATTTTCAACGTCTCGGGCGGCGAGGTGCGCTTTGAGACTATTACCAGTTTGCCCTCTTCGCTCCAAACGTCTATGTGGCTCCCGGCTGGCTGCCAGTTCGTGGGCTCATAGCCTGTAGGCCGGTGGACGAGGACGCTCCTATCCTGTTTGATGACTAGGAGTCTTTCGCCGCTGCCAAGCCAGCTGATAGATCGCCCCTCGTAGAACACTTCCATCTCGCCTACTATTGCGACTAGTCTGCCGGCCGTTATTGCTGACTTTATCTGAGTAACCGCCTCTTCTATGCTGATCATGGCTCTTAATCTAGCGTTTTAGCCATGTATGGTCCATGTCTCTCATACCCTTTCTTGGCGTAGTATTCTTTGACTCCGAGCCCGCTAATCACTACGACTCTCCGATAGCCCTGCTCCCGGGCTAGTTCCTCAGCCCTCCTCAGGAGCTTGGTGCCTATGCCCCTATGCTGCCACACCCCCCGCTCGGGCCTGCTGCCGACAGGCGTCATCTCACCGTAGACGTGGAGCTCCCTGACCAGTGCTGATCCATCTAGCAGCTCGTTTGCAGGCTCCTCGGGAAGCCTAAGCCTCAATAGGCCGGCCAATACCCAACCATCGCCGGTCTCATAAGATATGAAGACTTCTCGGCCCCCCAGTGTATTGTACCATAGCTCCTTAACCTCCATGGGCTTGGAATATTCCTCGCTAGGCGAAGCCTGTCTCCCCACCTCCCGGCATCTTACACACCTACAGCGTATACCTCGCCTCTCCGCCTCCCTCTCGACTAGTTCCCTCAGGTTACCAGGGTATCTACCGTCTACAGCAGTCTCGCCCGGTATCTCACGCCTAATCCTCTGTATTCTGACGTATGGTGGTGTATGTTCTATCATCCTAACTAGCAGGTCAATCAGCGTCTTTACATCGTAGGGTTTGTATTCGCCCCTCTTCCAGAGCTGGTATAGAGGAGTGTCTGGAAGCACCATGGTTGGGTAAATCTTGATGGTGTCTGGCCTGAAGCGTGGGTCTTGGAAAATGGTCCTATACATTTCGAGGTCCTTCTCAGGGTTTGAGCCCGGTAGTCCGGGCATAAAGTGGTATCCGACTTTGAAGGCCCTGTCTCTGAGTATTCTAGACGCATCTACGACATCTTGGACAGTGTGTCCGCGGGCTATGAGGCGATAGATCTCATCATCGAGTGCCTGTACTCCGAGCTCAACCCGGGTCACGCCAAGCCTAACCAGCTCATCGGCTATGGCCGGTCTGACCCAATCAGGCCGCGTCTCCACCATCATGCCTACCAAACGTGGGCGGGCCCACTCCGCCCTCGCCAGCGCCTCCTCAACACTATTAGATCTGGAGTTGTGAAGTCCGTCTAGGGCGGCCTTAATGTATGATCTCTGCGCCTCTGGGCTTGCCGATGTGTATGTCCCGCCTATGAAGATGATTTCTACCTTATCGACTTCGTGCCCCATACTCTCCAGCCTTTTTAGATAATTTCTGACCTGTGTCTCGACATTGTATCCGACGCTACGTGCGTAGCTGACTACTGGCTCAGCCCCTGTGTAGCTTTGTGGGAACCCTGTCTGGCCTCCGCCTGGGCAGTATATGCATCGGCCGTGTGGGCAGCTAAAAAGGGGGATTACGACTGTTATGATAGAGACACCTGACCTTGTCTTGACGGGCTTGCGCCTCAGCTGTTTAAGCAGTGTGGATGGTGCTCCCTTCTCCCTTAACGCCTGAATAAGCTCGGTGTTGCTAGGTATTTCCTTAATGTTAAGCTTCCTTGCCAAAATTAATTTTGTGGCTGAGATGCCTGTGCTTAGGAGTTGCGGCTCCCTGAGTAGAGCCTCTGCTAGCTTCTCAGCTCCCTTACTTCCTGAGTGGCTCACCGAACCGTCCATAATAGGCAATCTGCTCCAAAGGCAATCTATTCTTCCTGCCTATGATCCTCTTCACGGGATAGCCAAACCCTATGAACCCCGCGATAGCGAGGTTGGGAGGAATCTTCAACCAATTCCTTAACGCCTCCTCATTATAGCCTGTACAGATGCATGAGACTATCCCCCTACTCCAAGCCTCTAGCATCATATTGGTTATCGCCCGTCCGGCGTCAAGGAGGTGCCAAGCGTATCGCGAGTCGGTAAGAACTACTACAGCGAAGTTTGCACCACTCACCCATTTACCCGTAATGCTTAGGTCGGCAAGTTTCTGAAGATCCTCACGCTTATCTAGAAGTATAAAACGCCAGTGCTGGCTATTCATGCCCGACCCAGCCATTCGACCCGCATCCAGTATGCTGACTTTATCCTCCCACGACACATCTTTTTGGGAGAAGTTCCGTACGTCGAGCTTTGTCCGTATCACATTTGTAACTGATGTTAGCGCCACATTCTATTGTTGGTGTGGGCCAAATATTAATTTTTTCTACCCGTACTTGAATCTGACACCGTGGCCGTCCCTCTCGTGGCCGAAGTCTACTATATCTTGTGGGCCGATAACTCCACATGTACCGCAGGCCACGCATGCTACGTGGTCGAAGTTCAGCCTAGCACGCGCCATATCTTCCATTGTTTCAGCCCTCGCCAGAGCTTTAGCCCTCTCCTCAGCCACCCCCTCCGCCAATTTTCTAGCCAAGTTATATTTGTAGAGGTCCTTTAAGGAGGCGAAAACTCCCTTCTCCAGAACAAGTGTATAGCAGTTCACAGGGCATGCTGACACCCACATCTTCAGGTTCTGTGCAGAGGCTTTGTCCGTATCCACTTTTATGTGGCTGTATTCTTTGTCCTCATCATAGTCTAGAAGCCCTGTCCTCTCCTGTACCCTCTTAATCGCGTCGGTATTAAGGGGGTTGAAATCTTTCTGGACTTTCGCCTCTACCTTCTCGCCGCTGAGCCTCAGCATAAGCCTCGGCGCGAGTCTGTACGCGATTGAGGACTCGGTGAGCATCGCGTTTCTCCCAGACCTCTGGACATCCCTGTAGATTGGGGCAAGCAACTCCTTGTAGATGGCGAGCGTCTTAGCGCTGAAGTCTCCCTCACTCGCGGCCCTGAGATATGCTTGGGCTGCCATGATCCCCGTGGCAACCGCCCGCCTCATCCCATCTATGAGACCCCCAATCTTGACAAATGCACCAAGCGCATCACCCGCAACTATGTAGCCTGATGTGTAGGGCTGCGCTAGCATTGTTTTATAGCCCTTCGGAATATTGTGTGCGGAATACTCTACGAGCTCAGCCCCCTCTAGGAGGGGGGCAACCTCTGGGTGAGACTCTAAGCTCTCAAGAATGTCGAGTGGTTTACCAAGGGTCTCCATCTTCTCTAGGGCACGGTTAAGGAATGAGTCTAGCGAGATGACTATTCCCACGCTCAAGGTGTCTTGGTTGGTGTAGAGGAAGCCGCCGCCATTCACCCCCTGCATGACGTCGCCCATGTAAAAGATTGCCTTCCCCTCGCCGGGCTTGAGGCCGAACCTTTCCTCTATTTTCTCAGGGGAAAGCTTGTAGACATGCTTAACACCGTGATAGACTTTGTCAGGGGTGAGGAGGGGCCTAAGCCCCGCTTTGTCTATGAGACGTGAAGTTACGCCCGAGGCGTCGATAACTAGATTACATGTAACAGTCTCGGAACTCGTGATTACCCCTCTTACCTGGTTATCCTCGCGGTAGAGGTCCTCCACCGCCTTATAGGTAACCACAACCCCCCCGCTCTCAGATACCTTCCTAGCCATCCACTTGTCCAGCTTAGCCCTTAGAACTGAATAGCCCTCCGAGCCGGTCAAACCAAAGCCTGTGACACCCAGCTTGTTTAGGAGAGAGTCCTCTCCTATCCGCGCCCTCCTATAGGCCACATTTCCATTCCGTTTCTCAGGCCGTGATAGGACAGCAACTTCGTGGGCGACTATCTTCCTCTCTAGAGGAGCCTCCTCCCTAAATCCGGGGAATGCGTCATCAAAGCTATACCCGGGGAGATACTGTGTATATATGACTCCCCCCGTAACGTTTTTCTGCCCAGGGACCTGCGCCTTATCAACTAGAGCCACATCGACTCCCTTTCTGGCTAAGTAGTTAGCCGCCGCGCAGCCCGCCGGGCCTGCCCCCACGACTATAACATCATAGTCAGGCTTCAACCTCACCACCTCCCAAGTACTCTACGAGCTTGGGTAGAACTTCATAGAGATCGCCCACTATGCCGTAGTGGGCTATCTGGAATATGGGGGCGGCGGGGTCCGTGTTTATCGCTACTATCTTCTTGGCCCTCATGATGCCGACCCTGTGCTGTATCGCGCCGCTTATTCCAGCAGCAATGTAGATGTCGGGCGCGACTGTTTTCCCCGTCTGCCCAACCTGCCTATCCTTGACGATCAAGCCTTCAAGCTCCTTGATGCCGGAGTAGATCAAAGCCCTCGACGCACCTATTTCGGCCACAACCCCCAGCCGCTTCTCAACGGCATTCTTCAACTTCTCCGCATATCTATACGCCTCAACCGGGTTTCTTGGATTCCCCTTAGCATCCTTCAAGACGCCCAAACCGAGGCTAATTATCACCTTCGCCTCCTCAAGCTTTACTGGACTCTTAGGAAGCCTCCACTCCTCTATAACCTCGACAGCGAACGCCTCTGGCGGTATCTCAGCCTCCCATTGGACCACCTCCCCCTTCCGAGACTCGTCCCGCGGTAACGGTGTAAACGAGCCGGGTCTAATGTTACTCATCTGAGGCCTGTGCCTCGGGGTGAAGATCTTGGCTATACGGGTGGCGAAGTCAGGGCGTACTTGTGCGATGCAGTCCTTAAAGACTTTAGTCCCTTGTGGTGTATGCATTACAAAGTCCTCAACGAGGAGGTCTATGCAGTCTGCCGCAAGTCCTGTAAGCGTCTTATAAGCTACACGGGCGCCGAGCTCCCTACCCATTTCGTTGGCTACGAAGAGGAAGGCCCAAGGCCTCAGCTTAAGAACCATGTCCGACAAGACATAAGCGTAGGGTATTGCTTGGTAGCTCTTCAGCAGAGGGGTATCACATACTATCACCTTATCTGCGCCGTAATAGATCGGCTCCCTAGCAACGTTCCCGAGATTATATCCTAACAGTACTCCAACAACCTTCATATTCACTTTATCTGCAATCTTGCGGGCTCCGGCGATTATCTCCGTTGTGGGGCGGGTAAGCTCGCCGTCTTGTACCTCGCAATAAACCCAAACGTCCCTATACTCACTGCTCCCTTGCAATGCTCAGTCTCACCCCAAACAACTCCTCAACAAGGTCTTCAAGGCTAAACACCTTGAGAACACCACGCCCCTTTAGATGGTCTAAAATCTCGGGAGGCAGGTCATCAGCCCTGCTGAGCCTCTCGAAAGGCCCATACTTCTTACCGTTAAACTCAAACTCCTCCACGCGGGTCGAGAACACAAGGGTCTTATCGACGAACTTCTGAACAGGCGGGCCCCCGATATCAATACCAGGCCCGACTATTGTCGGAGAACCCGCCAACCCGATCAACTGTGGGTCTGCGCCCAGCATATCCGCATTCCAGACCACACTCTCTAGGACCTTCTTTGCATAACTGTATAAGCGAGCCCTCTTCTTCAACCTGAGCTGCGGAGTGCGAGGACGATAGTCGGTCGCAATCGTGATTACGCACGGTAGAGGTACGCGAAGTTTCTGGACTATGTCGCCTAGCTTACGTTCGACGTAGATGAACCCGGCTTCTGGGTCGGCTTCTAGCTCCCTGACATATGTTACACTCGGAATGAATCTGCCAAGCATCCCTGAAAGGGCCTCAGCAACCTGAGGACCAGTACTTCCTGTCTCGCCGTCGCTCGTCTTAATCCCCGCAATAACTACGAATCTCTCCACCTCCTGCCTAACCTTCTCCAACAACCTCACCGCCTCCTCCCTACTTATCTCACTCTTCAACAACCTCTCAGTCAGAGTCAATCCCTCGAGCGTAGGCAACGTAGAGTAGACAATGTTCGGGATTAGGTTCTTCTCATAGAGTTCTTTCACCTTCCCTGCAAAAGACTGGGGACTCTCACCGGCTCGCAGTAGAGATATAAGCTCGTCCACAGCCGCTAAATGCGTCTCGACAACTTTTTTGACGCCCAGGGCGACGGTATAGGCTGTAGCCCAAGTATCAGCACCGGCCATCCTCCTATCGCTGAGAATGTAAGACTCATCCACCCCCTCGACAGGAGCGTCGTAGAGGCTTGCAGCTATTGGCTTAAGCTTGAAATCAGGCCCCATAGTCAGCGAGACAACCTTACCTCCAAATGCCCTTTTCAAGTAATCAGCAGCCTCTATTGCCTTATAGTCGAACGGGTTCATAACAAGGTCCATCTCTTCTCTTCGCAAGACACCCCCGACAGTCACGATCTTGGTTGTTCTTGCGGGAACTGCCTTGTACAGGGATATGATAAGCATGCGTTATCGCAAGACTACAAGTAGAACCCGAAAATATATATCCATCCCAAGAGAACTGACCACAGCAATTGTCCCCAAAGAAGCCGACGATAAATGAATGCATATTGTGCGGTGAGCCGCTCTCAATAGTAGACGCGCTTTCCACCCGCTATCCCTGCCTAACAACCTGCCTCCGACTCACTAACCCGAAGCATCTGAGAGGATGCCATGAAGAATATCTCGAGCAGTCTGAGAGAAAGGCACCGCTCTACTTCTTCACCTTTGCAATATCTTCCCTCTCAGCGATAGTTTTTGTCATTGCTGGGAATATCTTTGCGGCTCAACTACTCGCAGTGGCTGCTGCAATATCACTTTTTGGAGGGACTATTGTCAGGATATGGCTTATTAAGAGATACGCGATGCGCTGAGCTTATAAGCATGTGTAGATACTCTTTGTCATAGAGTGCGGATAGTCGACCTATCCACCGAGCTCTCACACAGAGTATTTTTACCAGTAAGTAGGAGGAAAATAATCATAGCCGGTGTAATAATTGCGGCCCTCTCGCTCTTACTTATGGTGCTCAACCCTTCGGATCCTTTAAACACACAAGGCCCCAGCCCCACATTGCTAATACTTGTAACTGCCATTATCCTGATACTCTTAGCCCTGAGCACAGGCAAGACTCTGCTAAAATCAGTAAATGCCTTGCCAGGAGATCGGGGAGAAGAGCTACGTATCAGCCTCGCGTTCAAGAGACCGGTTAGCGGCATCTTGGAAGTCGGCGAGCTTACCGCGACTGAATATCCACTCGGTGAATCGTTGCACACGTCTTTCAACTTCAACCCAAGCTCAAAGGTGGAACTACACTCAGTAGAAGAAATTCACACTACTATGCCGCGTGGTCAGGTGGTCGGTCTTCTAATAGGTGGCGGCGAGAATGCTAAGGGAGTTCTCAGATGTCCGGCACTGAAGATATCTCTGACCAAGGGTCCTGAGCTGTATGTTGTATGGGTCAAGTCTGCTAAGGGCCATTTGAAAATCGGTCTTGAGAAGTCTAACCTCTACCTCGAAGGCGCTCAATGCTCCCTAAGCTACGGGTCTAAGGGAAGCATCAATTACCTGCTCTCTGCCGCTGAGAGAGCCGGTAAACTCTTCTCCGGTAAGGTCAAGTTGAAGCTTTCAAGAATGCTCAACGACGATGTCCTAAATCTGCTACATGAGGAAGTGGTAGCCAATGTCAGGAACGGAGAGGTGAATTGGGGGGTTTGGAGTCCTAAGACGTATAGCGGTGAGGACGTGTTGATCATCCTTAACGGGTCGAGAAGGCTTGGTGAATTGTTAAATGCTTTGAAGCTGCGCGAATTCATTGCCGATCCTGCCCCCGGCGTGGCGTACTCCTTCGTCCTTGAGGGTGGGAGGTGGGGGCTGTATAGCGAGAGGGATGTCGCCTATATCACAATCAACTCACCGTGGGAGGAAGAAGAAAAAGAAGAGTGAGCCTAGGAGGGCTATGTAGAGTATCAGGAGTAGGAGGCGGGTTCTCCTCTCCCTCTTTAGCCTCCCCTCATATACGCTCTTGCACTCGTTGGAGCACAGCTCCTCCTTAGGGGGAACTGGTCTTCCACATATGATGCAATGTCTATGGTCGGGGATCCTAGCTCTCCGCTCCTTCGCTTGCGACATTATGTATCTAAATCCTTTGAGTCAGATATTAACACTATTTCCCCCCTTCTTGATGAATATGTTGTAGAGCCTTACATATCCTCTCTTCGTCTTCACGGATAAGATTCTTTTGGAGCTGAACCCATATCTAGAGGCTATTTTGGCGAGCTCGCGAGGCTCATAGAACCTAACATACGAGACATCCAGGAATACGGATACGTCCTCGCCTCTCCACCTTCCCAAGTATCTCTCCTCCTCGCTAGGCGGACTGAAACCCCTCGGTCGTCCGAAGACGATATAAACATCTCTACTCTTCATCAAGTTGCGTCTGATCTCGCCGACCGAGACACGGACTATTTGCCCCCCACTAAACCTCCAAGAGTCGATAACCGGCTTGCCCACATCGCTCCAAACAATATCACTCGGCTTCTCATAGTCTACTATTAGGACTCCCCCCTCTCGGAGGAGGTGGGCCGTGTTGGAGAAAAATTTCTCCAATCCTCTCAAGGTAACTGGGATCGACCAGTTTAGGCAGAGGGCGCCGTCAAATCGCGCCTTCGGGTTATAGGTGTAGTAGTCCGCCTTTACGAAACTTACACCCTTTAGGCCGCTAGCCCTCTTCTTAGCCACCCTTATCATTGATGGTGAGATGTCTATCCCCAGTGTCCTATACCCTCGCTTGGCCAGCTCCCTCACGTGGATGCCAGTCCCGCAGCCAAGGTCTATCACGCTCTTGACGTGATGCTCCTTAAACACCTTGTCTATGAGTGAGATCTCTGCTTCGTAATTCCTCTCCTCTATCGTCTCATAGAGCTCCGCCAACTCCTTGTATAGTGGACGGGAGGTGCTCTTCAACTCAGGGTCATTAAAACTTGGATGGATTATATAGCCATGTATGGTGGGTGTAGTGAATGTCTAAGATATGTTTCGACACCAAGGAGTATATCGTCTATCAGCCATACCCTGGTCTCCACGTCGTCTATCACGCCAAGAAGGTACTGTTCCGGGGGCGGTCAAAGTTTCAGCGGATAGAAATCATAGAGAACGAGGCCTACGGCGTCATGCTCCTCTTAGACGGGAATCTTCAGCACACCGAGTTTGACGCGCACATCTTCAACAGGGCTTTGGTGGGGCCGATTTTGAGGAGGGGGTTGAAAAAGGTCTTGGTTCTCGGAGGTGGTAGCGGTCAGACCCTGAAGGCGCTCCTCAGGAGCCCGAGCATAGAGATGGTAACCGTTGTCGAGATTGACCCGCTTGTGGTTGAGGCATGCCGACACCACATCCCCGGAGTAAATGACGCCTTCGAGGACCCTAGAGCAAAGCTAGTGATAGACGATGCCTTCAGATTCATCAAGGAGAACAAGGAGCATTACGATGCATTAATCCTCGATCTAACCGAGGAGTGGCTCGGCCGAAGTGTTGGGCTAGAGGGGCTCTACCGTTTTGTTGCTGCGAGGTGTGGCGGCCGTTGCTCGTGCTACATTGGGCCCGTATCTCCGCAGACGGGTGGGCCTGGGAGAAGGCGTCGGCACCTAGAGGCGGCTAAGAAGTATCTCAAGGGTCTTAGGGTCAGGAGGGTCTTTATACCGTCATTTGGTAGCGAGCAGTTATTCCTTTACGGAGGGGGACTGTAGTTATCGTTTCTGGCTGACGAGTGGGCTCCTCTTAGCGTGTCTGCCAAAACCTTCTTTAAACCTCTCCTCCCCCCACACATTCCCCCTCTCGTGATAGCCGTAAGCCTCCCAGAACCCATCAACGTAAGTGTCGGAGAACTCTATCTCGCAGAGGTGCTTGGCCGACTTCCAGCCGTAGAGGTGGGGGATGAAGGCCCGGCAGGGAAACCCGTTCTCCAGTTTTAGCGGCTCTCCATTCATCTTCAATACTACGATTGCCTTCTCCGATAGGGCGTCCTCGATGGGGACGGGTGCCATGTAGCCGTCTAAACAGCGGAAAAATACCCACTCGGTACCGCTCTTTACCCCTGCCTGCTCCGCGAACCATCTAACAGATATACCCTCCCACAAGACATCCCTCACAGACCACTTGGTGACACAGTGAAAGTCTGAACTGTAAGTCATCTTCACAGGATTATGTAGGAGGGCCTCATATGAGAACTCCAGCTCCTTCTCAACGTTGCCGGTAATTCTCAGCCGATAACTCTCAAGGTCAACCTCTGGTAAACCTAGTGCCGCATATATTATGAAGCCTCGCACGTATCTTTGGCCCGGTGGTAGCCCTGTATCCATGACTCAACATGTATGCTGAGGGTCGGCTCAATTAACTATATCTCCGCTACTCGGTTTAAAAGTACTGGCGTTTAGAGGGCAAAAACTATTTGTTGAGAATCGGAGACGGGTTCTATGGCGATGAGCAACTATCTAGAGCAGCTTCCGGAGATGGTTAGGGTGAAGCTGGGCTATGCACCTGATCTCACGCCTATCTTGGAGCTATCTTTAAAGGAAGTGAGTGGTTGTGGGCTTTTAGAGGCTGTTGAGGAGGCTGTGAAGAAGGGGCAGGAGCGGTTGGATGCGCTGGAAAGGTTTGGGAGAGAGTTTCTATCCGCGGTTCCCGAGCCTGTTGTAGCCCTTGTGCCCAAAGGAAGGATTGTCTCCCTTGTCAGGCTTCTAGAGTCTAGGGGGGTCAACCCATTCAACGACCCCCTCATCCTGCGGCTGGGCGATATGGTCCTAACTCTCTCCATAGAGTTCGAGTGTGGATGAGTGGGCCCATTCTCCGAGAAGGACGGTAATCTTTAATCCTCCTAAAAATGTGCTAGACTTGTGAAGGGCCTTATACTTGCTGCGGATGTGGGTGCGACCAATATGCGGGTGGGAGTGTTCGACCGTGAGGGGAGGCTGCTCCGGTTTAAGAGTGGGAGGACTCCTCAAACCAATACTTCCGAGTCTGTTCCGATGGCGCTTTTAGAATTGGCTAGGGAGGTCGCAGGCCAGGACTGGTCCTCGATTTGGAGGTGTGGTGTGGCCTCTATTGGGCCTCTAGACTCAAAGAGGGGGGTAATTCTGAAGGCCCCAAATATTGCTGAGAAGGGACGTGAGATCCCCCTCCTGGCCTATCTCAGGGAGGAGCTGGACATTGATTACTACTTTCTAAACGACTGTAATGCAGCCGCTTATGGGGAATGGTGGTCAAGGAAGGGGGATGGTGTCAGAAATCTAATCTACATCACAATCAGCAGCGGGATTGGAGGTGGGGTTGTAGACAACGGGCACCTGATCCTGGGCAAAATAGGGAATGGGGCTGAGATAGGCCACATCGTTATCGATGCGTCAGGATATATGGACTGCGGATGTGGGGGGCGGGGCCACTGGGAGGCGTATTGTTCGGGTGCTAATATTCCCCGCTTAGCTGAGAGGCTACTTAAGGATGGACGGCTGGAGAGGGAGACAGGGTTAGAGAAGGCGTATGTTGAGAAAAGCCTCGACGCCAAAATGTGTTTCGAACTATACTACGCCAGAGACAGGGCAGCTGTGAAGTTGTTTGAGCTGCTGAAAGACTTTTACGCAGCTGGCTTCGCAGGCGTAATCAACGCCTTCGACGCCGAGGTGCTAGTGATAGGTGGTGCCATCTACCTTGGGCATGAGGCCTTCTTCCAGCTTGAGGTATTTCCACGGATAGACAAGTTCCTTCTACTCGACAAACCCCGCATCGCCAAGCCAGTACACGGGGATCTCGCACCACTATACGGTGCAGCCCTCTGCGCGCTTGACGGGGTGGAGGGTGCGAGGGTCCGATAGCTCTCAGCTTGTAGAGTTGTCGTAAGGGTGTGGATGTGAGCTGGTCACCCCACGATACATAGTTCTTCTCGCAGACTCTGCGGTCGAGTTTATCCCGAGGGAGATCTGGAGCCACCCTGCAGTGGCCTCTTATTGTCGAAAGAGGGGGAAGAGTCCTGCAAGGACCCTGCTAGACTCCTCATACCATCACGCGGCAATGAGAGGTCTTCCCGGAAGAGAGAGGAGGGGGCGACCCGACATCCTCCACTTCACTATCCTCGAGGTTCTCGGCTCACCACTTAACAAGGCGGAGAAGCTGGGGGTATACATTCATACCCAGTCCGGACACCTAATCTGGGTGAACCCCAAGGTTAGACTCCCGAGAAACTATGACCGCTTCAAGAGTCTTTTTGAGAAACTGATGGCCGAGAAAGTGATCAAGTCCGATGCTGGGGAGATCCTGCTCAGTGTAATGAGCTCGGACCTCACGAGCTGGGTGGAGGCCGTTGGGGCTGGAGGCGTGATCCTACTCTCAGAGAATGGTGTTCAGGTGGAAATGAAGCTGCTGGAAGAGGTCTCTAAGAGCCCTAAGCCAACCGTCTTCGTAGTTGGCTGTTTCCCCCACGGAGATTTTTCCCCAGAGATAAGATCGATCGCAGATCGGGAGGTCAGGCTCTCCGAACACACCCTAGATGCCTGGGTTGCCGCTTCTAGGATTCTGTGTCTGCTGGAGCAGGCTGATGCAAAGAATAAGCACAAATAGGCGAAATTTTTTGAGTTAATCCACGTGTTCCCTTTGGGGAGCGATAGTCTTTAAATGCTGGCTTTTGTATGTTTTTTCAGATATTTTATGTCCGCGCTCGCTTCGAGGAAGTTTGGCGAGGAGTTCGCCTCAGTGCTCGAGAAAGTTGTGACTGTTTTAATGGCAAATGGGAGAAAAATTACGGGAAGGGTGGCGGCATACAATCCCACAGACTACAGCCTCTGGCTCGTCGATGCCACTATGGATGATGGTAAGCCTGTCTCGAGGATATTCATCTCGGGCCGCAGTGTCTCTACAATAGAGGTGGTGGAGGCTGGTCCCGACCTAACCTCTCTCTTTGAGAGGATAAACGCCCTATTCCCAAACATGGCTAGGTACATTCGGGAGGCTGGGGTTATAGTTGTGATGGATAGGATTAGAGTGACTAAGGACGGTGTTATAGAGGGGTCTGGCCCAGCTGCTGAGAGGATACAGAGGATATGGGAGGAGTGGAAGCGCGAGACAGGGTAAGCCACACTCTATGCCTCAAGCCTAGCGATGGTCCTGCTCGAGACAGTGATTAGCTCGCTCACCCCCACCTCCTCCAATCCGAGTGAACAGAGCTTTGAAAGAGCCTCGACACCCCTCTGTGCGGCATAGTAGTCCGGCATAGAATTTCCAATCTCAATCAGCATGCCCATGTTTTCGAGGCCCTTCTGCCCCGCCATCACCATCATTATTCCCGCTGCACCTACAATCTGTCCTCCATAGACCTCCCCTCCCACAAGCCCCATGTATTTCTCGAGATAGGCCTTGCTGGTTGAGGAGCAGTATATCCTCCGTCTCTGCGCGACGTCCTCTTTTCCGCCCAAGCCACCTAGCGTGAAGACTCGCCTCACACCATGCCTGGCCGCGAGATCTATTATCTTTCCACATAGTTCGTGTTGACCGTAGCTGCTTGATGGCTGGGAGGTGCCGTACACTATCAGCGTCGGCGAGGGGTCTTCAATTGCGTAGACGTCGAGAAAGTGGGGTATTAGTTTTCCGTCTGCTATGAACCCATATGAGGGGAAGTGGGGTGAGTAGAGTCTGCAGAGTTTCACGGGCTTTACCTTCCCTAAAATATAGGCTACACTGATTTTCGACACCAGCCCAATCCCTGGAAGACCCTCGATAAGGGATGCGTCTTCGAGATGATAGTCCTCCATCCCCTCCTCATAGACCACTATAGACTCATTGACCGGCAATACCAGATAAGTGTCTTACCTTTAGTCTTATAAACCGTTCTCAGCCCAGCAGCAAGTTGACATACCTCGCAGCCCCATCGGGGATTATAGTCACGACAACCGAGCCCGGATTCTCCATCGCCACGCGCAACGCCGCAGCCACGTTGGCACCCCCCGACACCCCAGCCAAAACACCTGCGCGACATGCCAGAAGCTTAGAGTGCTGGTAAGCCTCCTCCGTCGAGACCTGTATCAAGCTATCGGCGAAGGACGGGTCGTATATCTTCGGCTTAATCGAGCTGTCCATGTGTTTGAGCCCCTCTATTCCGTGGAGCGGGCCATCTGGCTGGACCTCGATGATTTTTATCCTCTCGTTATATTCTCGTAGACGCTGGCCAGCCCCCATCAGGGTCCCCGATGTCCCTACGCCTGCCACGAAGTGGGTTACCCTACCCCGAGTCTGGCGAATAATCTCAGGCCCGGTCGTCTCATAGTGAGCCTTCACGTTAGAGGGGTTATCGTACTGGTTTGAATAGTAGTATTTTTTGGGGTCGGTCTCTGCCAGCCTCCTCGCCTCCCTAATGGCGCCGTCTATCCCCTCGAGAGGGTCTGTGAAGACTATCTCCGCTCCCAGTATCCGGAGCAGACCTATCTTCTCTCGACTGATGTTTTCTGGAACAACTATCTTCGTCTTTAGACCGAAGCAGGCGGCCATGAGGGATAGGCTGACAGCCATGTTTCCTGATGAAGCGTCTAGGATCGTCATGCCTGGTGTTACCATCCCCTGAGCTAAGGCATCTCTAACGATGTAGAGGGCGGGTCTATCCTTGACAGAGCCGCTAGGGTTGAAAAACTCTAGCTTAGCAAGGATCCTCGACCCATTCTTGATTGAGAATGGCTCTGTAAGGTCTACAAGGGGGGTGTTTCCAACAGCATCCGCGACGGCTCGGAGAACGCTTCTGCGCAGGACGCGATACACAATAAATTAGAGCACCTCGAAAACTCATGCCCTAATGTCCTATTTAGCTGTTAGTCTCCTTCACCAAAAAGGGGGACTCCTAAGAGCTAGAGAAGATTCATTTCTGAGAGCAGCGCCTCGAAATCCTCCTTCGAATACTTCTCCTTATACCGCCTCAGAGTCTGCCTCCCCACCTCGCCCAGACCGAGGTCTCTCCTCACCCGCTCTAGCTCCTTTGAGCTGATGTAGTTTATGAGTGAGGTCAGGTTCTTGGGACGGCTCGAAAAGCCGGCTGAGCCGAAGTCTATAATGACCGGTCCGCCCTGTGTGACTATCACGTGCTTGCTCGCGTCGCTTAGCTCTCTATGGTCTATCCCCGCCCGATCGAGCCTATGGCACTGGTAGGTTATTTCTAGTAGTGTTTGTCTGGCCGCATGGCTGGGCGGGTTTGTATGGAGTAGCCACTTAGTCAGGTCTATACCCTCGACAAGGCTCATGACTAAGACTGGGTCGCTGTGCCCCAAGAGCGTGGGGCCGACACCAATCCTGTTAGCTTGTTCGAGCATATACGCCTCACGGAAGGTTGATTTAACGGCATAGTCTAGCCTCCTTATCTTGAGAGCCACCCTCACCCCGGCCTTAAACCCGACTAGGACGATGTTTCTGAACCCTTTACCTAGCAGCCTCAGTCTCTCAGGGTTTTCAAGCTCCAAGGCCTCCACACCCAGCTCTTCAAGTGCTCTCACCACCCGCGCTGAGTAGTCCGGGTCTGGGGAGGGGTAGGAGAGCTGTAGCAAGAGGCGGTGATCCCTTCTAAGCTCCTCGGTCTTTAACATCTCTTTGCAAGGTGTCTGATCGGTGTGGCTGCGCCGTCGAGAAAGTTTTTCAGAAAAATCCTAAAACCCTCGTTCTGTCTGATTCTGTCGATTAGGCCGCTCCTACTGGTCAGTATCTCGGCCTCCCTCAAACTGTCTACCAGCTCGCGAGATATGGCTACTTCACCCCTACCAATCCACTCTCTCAAGAGTTCATCTACGTTGACGTGTTTCCTTCTGAAGAGGGCGTATAGTCTCTCACCCTCCACCCAAGGGCCCGCGGCCCTATCCTCCCTGGTCAGCGTCTTTCTCGCAAAGTCTATGGCGTTGTCCATCCAGACTGGCGGCCCTATCCGCAGCTCGAGTGGTGGAAGAGAGAGGCTTGAGAGCTCGAAGAGGAGGAGGACCTCATCGCCCGACTGGGCAGCCGCTGCTCTATAGACTTGAAAACCCTCCTTCACAAGCCGCCTAGAGACCCCCTTCATAGTGTGTTTAATCTCCCCCCAGAGTATGTCAGGTGGCCGCTCCTCTACGCGGAAGATAACTCCAAAGAGTTCGTGGGTGCCGCGCCACTCCTCACCCTGGCATGGCTTCACGGCTTCAGGCATGAAGTATTCGATGCTCGGGTCCCTCAAAAAGAGCTTAGAAGCCAGAATTAGCTCTGCGAGCCTAGTTTTGCTCACAGCGGCCGCCACGTTGCGGGAGGGGTCTACAGGGTCTGGGAATATCAGGGCGGCGTTGGGGAAGAGTCTGAGAGCGTCTTCACGCCTGACTTTACCGGTCAAGTCTACAAAAGCAGGTATCCGCCACTTCGAGGCGCTCTTCAACAACTCGACGAATCCACCATGACTAATGACTAAAAGCTCGGAGAGATATCCGCTGAACCCCTCAACCCTGATCTCCGCTCCGTAGAGACCGCACCCCATCAAGAAACCCTTGAAGAGGCGTATGTCGCGTCTCAGCTGGGGGGTTATTTGTGACCTCACAAACTCGGTATGATGGTGGGTCCTATCGACGGCACTGATCCAGCGGCCATGCTCAGTCTTGAAGCATCCGACGATGTTGACGCGGATGCCCTCAACTGCGCCTTCCACGTATGGGTGGCTGGCGTATCTGAGCCAGTGCCTACCGCCCATTCCCGCGATGACTCTAGGCCCCAGACTCAGAATAGTTGACTCGAGCCTCTCCCTACCCGCACTGGGTGTAAAGTGAACAAAGACGTCAACCTCCTCCCTTCCCCTAACCCACGTGTCCTTTGCCACAGACCCCTCTATGGTGACGTCAACCACACCTTCCCGTCCCAAGAACTCCTGCCTACAGGCTGATAGGAGCTTGACCGCGACCTCGGAGACGCGCGACCTCTCGGGCTCGGTGGGCTCGACCAGCTTGGCCGCCTCGGCTAAAACCTCCTCCAGCCTAGTCAACTCCACGGTGTAAACCGCTAGACGACTATTTTTAGTCGCCTCGAAACTCGCGTTCAGGGGTAGGGATAGTAGTAACGGTAGACGGCCTCAAGATCCTTGAGTGTTGGAATCATCTCTTGGTCTCCTCTGATAGTGGTGACTAGTGAACCGACTAGAGTCGCCCTCCTTAAGGATTCGAACAGGTTTCGGCCCGCCAGCTGGCATGCTAGAAACGTCCCCGCCAATCCGTCTCCAGCACCTATTGGGTCCTCTACGCTGACTTGAATTGCCTCGGCACGGGCCTTCTCACCCCCAGAGGAGGCAACGGCTCCCCTCTCCCCAAGCTTTACTACGACAGTTTCTACGCCGAGTCCTCTGAAGACCTCCAATATCTTCTCGGGCTCACTCTCGCCGACCAGAATTTCGGAGTCTGTCGGGTCTGTGAAGAGGATGTTCGCCTTCTCTATCATCGGCATCAAAACCCTAGCGGCCTCTTCTAGGCTGGGCCATAGGACTGGCCGGATATTGGTGTCTATAGAGACTTGTACATCATTTCTCTCCGCCAGCTGCAGTGCCTTGAGGCACGCCTCTCTCGCCGACTGGCTTAGTGCCGGCGTGATTCCGGTGAAGTGGAGTATTCTCGCATCTCTAAAGGCCTCCTCTTCGATGTCTTCCGGCGAAAGCCTACTCCCCGCCGAGCCGCGTCTATAATAAAACATGGTACTCCTCGACGGTATTGGATACCCACGCTGCACAAAGTAGATTCCAGTAGGAGCACTAGGGTCGGTTTTGAGCCATCTTGTATCAACTCTCTCGGCTCTCAGCCAGGCCTCGATGTTCCTGCCAAACTCGTCCTCACCTACTCTGCCTATGAAGGCGGAGCTCCTACCCAGCCTGCTCACACAGACTGCCACGTTTGCCTCTGCCCCCGCGACGTGCTTCTCGAACAGTGTAACGTGTCTGAGCGGCCCCCGGGTGAGAGCGTTAAACTGTATGAGAGCCTCCCCCATCGCGACCAGCTCAGCCAAGCCTGCCCACATCCTCCGCCAACTTGTTTATCGGAGCCAGTCCACGGGATAGTTGGTCCATCTCCTCTTGTCGCAGATGCCTAGTGGGAGGTATGGGCGGGCCCATGTTTAAGCCTCTCAGGGCGAGGGCATAGCGGTAGGAGGCTGTGTCCGGCCCCACACTTCTCAGCAACCGCCTAGCCCTGTTAACGGCCAACTGGAGCTTCAGCGCATCTTCACGGTTTCCCCCCTCAACCGCCCTAAAGATGCCTACGGCCAGCTCCGGATAGATAGATGCTAAAGCGCTGACATGGGCCCTGACGCCGGTCGAGAAGGCGTAGTAGAGGAGGTTGTCTCCGCCACATGCTATGAAGTGGCTAGACCCGAAGCTGGACTGGAGCTCTAGGATCAAGTCAGGGTCTCCACTGCTATCCTTGACACCCCGAACAACAGGGGCCAGCTCGAAGAGCCTTGCAATATCTTGGAGACTTATCGGATAACCCTGTCTAGTTGGGTTGTTGTAGAATAGCAGGGGTAGGTTTAAGGAGTCGCCAAGGACCCTGTAGAAATTTGCTAGGGACTCCGCGTCATATCTATAGTAGTATGGTGCGACGGCGGAGACGGCGTCGGCCCCGATTTCCTGGGCGTGTTTAGCTAGTCTTAAAGAGGATTCCAAGTCGGAAGAGCCCACATGTACTATTTTTAAGAACCTGTCTCCGGCGAGACCGACAATCTTTTCAGCCGCCTTCTCCCTCGCTTGGACCGAGAGCTTCGCACCCTCACCCATAGTCCCCAGCACGAATATCCCGCCCACACCCCTCTCGTGAAGAAACCTCAGATATGCCTCAATGGCAGTCTCTTCGACGCCGTTAGGCGTTATGATCGCGGCTATTACACCCCTAAACCCTTCTAACTTCACACATTTTTTAAGAATCAGGCAGCATAATTATCTTTCGAGCGTGGGGCTATCTGCGAATTGACCAGTATTTCATGAAAGCTTAAATCCGAGTCTAGTGATGAGTCGGTTAGTGGTTGACAAAAATCTCAGACCTTTATCTGCGCCTAAGCGCAGTTGAAGTTTTAGCCTATCTTCGTGAGAGGTATGGATACAAGTCGCTCTCTGAGATGCTTGGCCTCCAAATCTCTATTCTCAGCAGATACATTAACGGCCACGTCCTCCCAAATACTGCTAGGGCCGAGAAGATTGTCCGGCTATTCAATGAGTCCCTTCTCTCCGAGATCGTGAAGAAGAGGCTGACTAGGACAGAGGACGGATTCTACGACCTATCCGCCATTGTGGCAGATGTGGGTCTGCTCCGACTCATCGCAAAGGTAGTAAGCGCTGAGTTCAGCGTCTTCTCAATAAACAAGCTTCTTACTGTAGCTACTGACGGTATTCCACTCGCGGTCCAAGTTGCGACTGAGCTGAGGGCCGAGTTAATAATCGCGAAGAAGAGAAAGGACTTGAACGTCAAGAGCTATATTGAGGAGCCTATTAAACGAACGCCCGCCCTAGTCGAGTACCTCTACATCCCTAGGCAGGCTTTAAGGAAGAGCGACATCGTGTTGATCGTTGACGACGTGGCCCGTAGCGGTGAGACAATCCACGGCATGGTTCGGATGGTGAATAGGGCGGGGGCAAAGCTGGCAGGTGTTTTCACAATCGTGATGCTAGAGGAGGTTAGGGAGAGGATTAGACAGCTTCTCCCGCCCTCAGGCGTTCTAAAGAGTCTCGTCACCTTCACTTCTTAGGAACTTTTCAAGCCTCTATTGAGGGCTGCTGCATTGTGACACAATGAATCCCGCCTAGCCCGTAGAACAGCTCTTTGCACAGAATCCCGACTACGCGCCTATGAGGGAAGCAGTCAGCCAGGATGGATAGGGCGGCCTCATCCTCCTCCACGCCGAAAACGGGGACCAAGACTGCAGAGTTGGAAATGTAGAAGTTCAGATAAGAGGCGGGGACATGCTGGTCCAATATCTTGACAGGGGGTGGGCATGGAACCCTTACAATCTCTATCCAGGTCCCCCCCTCCTCAATATAGTTGGCGAGTTTCCGGTATGCCCTCTCAAGGATTCTCTTATTAATGTTCTCCCTTTCCTCCTCGGCTAACACAACGGTCCCAGGAGAGGCGAATCTGCAGAAGACATCCACATGCCCGTCGGTGTCGTCCCCAACCAGCCCCCTTTCGAACCAAATCACATCGTGTGCTCCGAGATATCTGCTGAACTCTAACTCCAAGTCCTCTCGACTGAGCCCGGGGTTTCTGGCCGGATCGAGGAGGCATTGCTCAGTAGTTAGAAGTATCCCGTTGCCTGACACTTCAATGGCTCCTCCCTCAACCACGTAGTCGCGGTAGATGGGCTTGACGCCTGAGATGTTGAGGATTTGGAGGCCTGCCTCATCGTCTCTGGCGAGCTCAGGGTATTTCATTCCCCATGCGTTGAACCTCCACTTTACGCCTCCTAGAACACCCATGTCCTCGCTGTATACGAATATTGGTCCATAATCTCTCACCCAGACATCCTCTGTATGGACTTTGTGGAGCTCCACGTTCCCCATGGAAGAACCAGCCTCTTCTAGGAGCTTTTGAACCCTCTCAGCCTCATCCTCGTCATTTACGAGGATTTTGACGGCCTCGCCTCTCGCGACCTCATAGACGATCTCGCAGTAGGCCTCTTCAACCTTCCCGATCAGCTGTGGTGGGAATGTCGACTCGTTGTGGGGCCAGGCAATCCACGTGCAGCTGTGCCTCTCCCACTCTGCGGGGGCTCTGAACCTACCCCGCTCGCACGGCCTCATCTTGTTATCTCACCATATGTCTCGGGCCTTCTCCTTGAAAGAAAGCCCCAACCCCTCCTGATCGCCGGCCCCTTCTCCAAGTCTATCGAGCCAGTGAAGACACCCTCCTCGCCGTCGGCCCTGACCACGACTTTACCAAATGCATCTATGAGGAGTGACCTACCCCAAAACTCTATCCTACCCTCCACCCCGACACGGTTCGTGACGGCCACTGGCAGTGCGTTGGCTATAGCATGCCCCCTCTGGACCGTCTCCCACGCCTCCGCCCAGTCCCCCTCCTCCTGAGATATCCCTGAGACCGAGCCTATCGCTGAGGGATAGAAGATGATCTCCGCACCCTTCAGGGCGAGTATCCGCGCCGGCTCAGGAAACCACTGGTCATAACAGATCAGCACACCGACCCTACAGAGAGAGGTTTCAAATACACTGTATCCTAGGTCGCCTGCTGCAAAGTAGTGTGCCTCCCAGAAGCACTCGTCGTCCGGCAGATGCATCTTTCTGTATTTGCCCAAGTATCGTCCGTTCGAGTCGATGACAAAGGAAGTGTTGTAAAGAACACCTCCGTTTGCCTCGGGTATGGAGCCTGCCACGACTACGAGCCTGTGCTTTCTCGCCAGCTCCGATATCCTCTCAGACAATCTGCCGGGAACCTCTTCAGTATAAGGGGTCCTACCCCCAATACTCTGAGGAAAATAAGTTGTGGTGAATAGCTCTGGTAGACAGGCAATATCCGCCCCAGTCTTGGCGGCCTCCGTGAGGAGGGATACCGCCCTCTCAATATTCTTTCCAACGTTGTCGAACATCCTCATCTGGATAAGCGCAACCCTAACAGGCATTTGATCCCAACCCCATTGGGCCTCCCTACTTAAATTGATGGTGGTAAAGAATCTTTTTAAGCCTCCCCAGTGTGCCTTTAGTGAAGTGGTAGGGGAGCGTATACTCAAAGCAAGGGATGTCATGAATCCCTTAGTAGTCACCGTTCGGCCAGATGATACTGCTTGGACCGCCCTTGAACTCATGATCTCTAGAGGTATCGGTGCACTCGTTGTAGTGGAGGGGAATAGACCCGTGGGCATAGTTACTGAGAGGGATATTCTGAGAAGCCTTCTAGGACGGAAGGGGCCTGAAGACCTGCTCTCAACCCTGGTCAGAGACGTGATGAGCAAGGAGCTCATTACTTGTACACCTGAAACACCACTCGTTGACGTCCTCAGCAAGATGGTGGAGAAAAATATTAGACGTGTTCCGGTAATAAGTAATGGGATGCTTGAGGGTATAATAACTGAGAGAAACTGTATTAAAGCTCTGCTCGACCTTATAAGCGCCCACAGAGTAGCAGTCTAATAGACTATGGTGGGTAGAACCGGGGCTAGAACTTCTCGGCGAATCTGACATTAACTAGGCCTTTACTGATGGTCTTGTCTTGGATCTCGAGTCCATACTTTTCGAGCACACCTTCTAAGAAGTAGTAGACGCAGTATGTGGATTCCAGCCTGCCTCCGACACCGACGGCGCTCAACTCATATGTCGTGTGATTAAGCCGTCGTAGACTTACCCTCTTTAGGGGCAGGAGGGTTGACAGTGTCTGGGCGAGAGAGACTAGCTTCTCAATGTCCATCGCCTCTAGCTTGAAGTATTCGGCCAACTCCATTCCAAGTTGCTTGAAGGAGTTCAGAATCTCCTTTTGATTATTCTTGTAAAGCTCGTAGATTAATTTGTCGAGAAAGTCTGAGGGAATAACTACCGCATCAACATCCCTCAAAATCTTCAACACACTCACAAGATTTCTTAGAGCCTGAAAGTCCACACCCATCTTCATGAGGAGTATCGCTGTCTCAAGGATCTGGTTGGTGAGGGCGAATAAAGTCATGTTCCTTTCCTTCGCGAGTGCCAGCAGTTCCTTAGCTATCTCGCCATTAACGGAAAGTGTGGACCGGTACATTTGCATCCTACGATACGTATTCGCCTCATTATATATGTGTTTAAATGAGTAGATTGCTTAATGCCGCTTCATACAGATTAGGGGCCGACCTTTATCCTGCTTGGCTTTAGGTGTTGGGGTGATAGTCTTCTCCCAAGCTGTAGTATGGTAGTGGGGGGAGAGGGTAGTGTTGCGGGGTGCTCTGAGAGGAGGCTGATCAGCGACCTGAAGGGGGTTATGAATACATTGGAGATGGTGGGGGAAGCGTAGGGAGAAACGAGTATGGGCACTACATAGTGTGTAACCGGTCCATGGCCATGGAGTTTAAGGAGGGCTTGGCAGAAAAGTTCAGCCCTCTCCCTGAGCTTTTTAGCCTCAGTCAGGGCGAGGCTCCCCGACAGGCCCCTCATCCACCTTTTACACTCGAGCAGATATACAGTATAGTCTCTCAGAGCAATAATGTCAAGCTGAGCCCTCCTCCTACCGATGGTTATCGCGACGTTCCTCTTAGCGTATAGCCCTGCCGCATCCAATATCCGGGCTATAAGTGTCTCGAAAAGGTCCCACGTGAGGCTTTTAGAAACCTCTTCGAAGGACCGGCTCCTCTCAAGCCACCCTACTGCTACTTCAATCATTCTGTCCCTGCTTAGTCTGCTCTCGCCTTCTAAACCTATGCGCTGCAGAGCCTCTCTGACCACCCCCTCGGCTAGTTGTGTCTCAAGGGATATTGTTGACAGATTGTTGGTGTTGAGTTTCAGGACCGCCTTTAACACTCTCAGGTCTATGACGTTTAGTGTGGGCATATTTTCTCGCCTCATCTAGCCTCGCCTAGGGAACCTAGAATAGGCTCTCTTCCTTTGGTCTAATTATTTGAGATGCGCCCGTCTCTCCTGCCTTATACTTGTAGCCTCGTATGAGAACGGCAGGTATACCCTCACCCGCCTGCCCCATGGCTAGCTCAGCTGCAGAGGCCAGCTCGTCTGCAACACAGATCTGCTTACTTCTAAGTATGCGGCCGAAGAGATCTGGCTCTCCGCGCCTATCCCATATGGGCTCGATGCCGCTACAGCCTATTGCGATGTTTACAGCGCCGCGCCTGAACGGTCTGCCATGAGAGTCACAAATTATCACTGCGACCTTCGCGCCACTCGCCTCCTCTATCTCCTTCCTAATCCTCCTAGCAGATGCGTCTGGGTCCTCTGGTAGCGCAGCCGCAAACCCCTCCCCCACATTCGAGAGGTCGACTCCGCTGTTGGCGCATATTAAGCCGTGTCTAGTCTCGGTGATCAGGACCTCACCCCTCACCCTGACAATTCTTTTCGCCTCTCTCAGAATCACCTCCACATGTGCCGGGTCCTTGTTTGTGATACGTGCCAGCTCCAAGGCCTGGGGAGTGGGTGTTATATCTGAGAGCCGGTATATCCTGCCCTCAGCCTTTGCGACCACGACGTGGCTAACAACGATAATATCTCCATCAACCGGTCTAATCCCGCGCCCCTGCAACGCATTCACGATCTCAACCCCCAGCCTATGCCCCGGCATTATAATCTTCATCCCCTCCACAGGGATGATCTGAATCAAGTCACCGACCCAGATATCGTTAATACCTCGCCGAACTAAAAACAATATCGCCCCTAGACGTTGGCGGTGAAGGCTAGAGCCCTAAATCCTCTAATCTCTTCCTGCTCTTGTCGGTTAACCCTAGTCGGGGGACAACCTCTTCAGGCATCTTTTCCTCTGTCTTTCTCTTCACAAATATTCCGCATCTGCCGTCCGGGAGCAGCTTCACTTGGACGCAGCCCGCGTAGGGGCACTTATAGCCGATGCAGGGGGCGTTAACCCAGTGGCACCAAGGCGGGTCTCTGTGTATATCGAGGGCAAACCTGCCGGCAGAGAGCATCTTTTTGCAGCGGAAAAACCTACAGAGTGGGTTGCAAATGGGGGTCGGCTCACGGCTCAGAACCCAGCCCAACTCGCGCACCCTCTAAGCCTACGCCTTCAATAGGCCTTCTCACGATATATATCCTTGACTCCACAACCAAAGCCTCAGCATATTCCCTGCCTTAGCAGGGAACGAACCTCCATATTCTGTAGAGTGTCCCAGAGACTATAAATATTATGCCCCACCACCATTTAGCTGTGCCGAGATACGTCCTCCTCTCAAGTTTAACATGTGAAGGATTGGAGACGATTAGTAAAAACCCCTCGCGAATCCTCGAAGTTAACAGAGAGGTCGAGGCCATGGGTGTTAAGATAATCGACCAATACGCCGTTTTGGGCCCCTACGATTTCGTAACAATTGTCGAGGCCCCTGACGATGCGACCGTGGCCAGACTATCTGTGACGCTAGGCAGCCGCGGAACCGTGAAGATAACAAGCCTACCGGCCATACCGACTAAGGAATTTGTAGAAACGCTATTGGGGAAAAGACCTAATATCTAAAGGAAGGCCGGAGGCCAGGAGCTCCCCGGCCTTAGCTGGAAGAATCGATAGTAAACTGATCAGAAGCGACCTCCACACGTGGGGCCAGCATTTTTAATGTAGCTCGAATCATTGTTAAACAGGGGGTCGGTTGTCCATACGCTGCGCCCTTTGCTCTGGCGAGCTTCCCGTCTCTAAGGCTCTGAAGGTCTGCGTCAGGTGTTTGAGGGAGAGGCCTGAGAAGGCCCTTGAAATAGCCGCGGAGGGGCATGTTCTGAGCAGGAGGCGGTTTGGACTTCCCTCCACACCCCCGAGGACTCGGGGAGGCATACCCTGTAGCCTCTGCGCTGCAGGGTGCGTCATTGGTGAAGGCGAGGTCGGCTACTGCGGAATACGCGGGAACCGCGGCGGCAGAATGTACACGCTGGCGCCGCCCGGGAAAGCTCTCCTCCACTACTATCTGGACCCACATGTAACCAACTGTTGTAACGCATACTTCTGCCCAGCTGGGACAGGGGCCGGCTACCCCAAATACGCGTGCAGAAACGGCCCAGAGCTCGGATACTACAACTTGGCCCTCTTCTTCTATGGCTGCGGTTTGAACTGCCTGTTCTGCCAGAACTGGTCTCATAAAAAGGTTCGTGAAGCACCGCACGTGTCTGTGGACGAGATAGTCAACCTGACACTCTCGAACAATAGAATCTCTTGCTGGTGCTGGTTCGGAGGCTCACCTGAGCCCCAACTCCCCTTCGCAATAGAAGCATCGAGAAGGGTTCACGAGGAGAAACCCGCTGGGAGGGTGTTGAGGATATGCTATGAGTGGAATGGCGACGGCAACCCATCACTAGTTAAGCGAGCGGCCGAGATAGTCTTGGAAAGCGGCGGGAACGTCAAGTTCGACTTAAAAGCCTTCAACCCCAACATACACAAAGCACTAACAGGACTCGACAACAAGAGGATACTGGAAAACTTTGAAATGGTCTACCGCTCCTTCTTCGACAAGAGGCCCGGCCTACCGGTGCTCGCAGCAACCACACTTCTCGTCCCGGGATACGTTGACGCCGAAGAAGTCTCGGCCATAGCCGAGTTTATAGCGTCTCTCGACGAGACCATACCCTACAGCCTCCTAGTCTTCTACCCCCACTTCATGATGAGCGACCTACCAATAACCCCTTGGAAACAGGTTATTGAGTGTTATAGAGCTGCGACAAGACATCTAAAAAGGGTTGAGATTGGCAATATACATCTCCTCGCAATATAGCCAACCGCCATACTAAAAACGCATATATCCGGCCCTAGTAATCCTCTACCCTCGCGAAAGTTGAAAAGCTACTACGAAATATCGACGACCAGTTTTCCCAGCAAATATTGGCACAAAGGGATTGTTGAAGCTGCTAAAAGCGTGATTAATGGGTACAAAATAGCTGAGCCAGTGCTTGACTTGGGATGTGGAGACGGTGTCAGGGCACGGATGATACTGGGTGACTCGGTGGAAATAATTGGTGTGGACATTGATCCCGAGATGGTTAAGTTTGCTAAAAAGAGGTTGGACAAGGTGTATCTGGGCAGCATCGAGGATCCTCCCACAGAGATTCTCAACAGGCGATATGGCACAATTGTTTTAATGGAGAGCCTTGAACACGTAAACAACCCTGAAAGGGTCTTAGACATTACAGAAAAATTGCTGACAGAGGATGGATTATTGATCGTTATAGTACCATTAGAGACGCTGCTATTCAGAGTTATCTGGTGGTTGTGGACACACTCAAGGGGGAAGAGGTGGAAGGACGCCCATTTATTCAAGTTTAAGTCTGAACGGCAGCTATTCTCAATACTCGAGAAAAGGTTCAAGGTAGTCCAGTATAAAAAGACAAACCTCGGATGCATAATCGTCACAATCTGTAGCAGGAAAGAGGCTCAGAGACATGGCTAACCCATCAACAAAACAAGAATAAAGTCCAAATACATGCAAGATGTGAAGGGATTCTACACCAATAAACGCCCTATCTCTCCGTACTTTTACATAACCATTTAGTCACAATGTTTGGGGAAGACCATCCGATATAGAGACTCATCAATCATGGATGGGGCGGCTAAGATATCGCTTAGCTACGCGTCCCCTAAATCCAGTTATCTGAGGTTCTTTTGTAAACTCACAAGAGTTCACAGCAGAGTTCAACTCTTCTCCCAGCAGGGTTCACCGCTTGGAGAAGGAAGGGGGTATGGGTTAACGTCACTACTAGGGTATCGAACTGGACGGTATACCCTGCTGGAGCATGCGTCCCTGAGTCGGGGAGACCTGCGGAGGCTGTAGAGGGAGCGCTGCCTCTAGGGAAGGGACTACTGATAGCCGATGGCTGGTGTGATGACGAGGAGTCGATGGAGGTAATGGTCGATAGGGGATACCTCCAATTGATAAAGCCATGCTCCAACAGGCATAGAGGCTACCATAGGAGGAGTCTCCAGCAAAATGTGCTTACCATATTCTGCAGCATACTCCACGTGTTGTCTGTGAAGATAAGTTGGAGTGCATATGTCGACGGCATCTATATCATCTCTCCTAAGTACCTTATCTAAGTTCTCTGACCCTTCTACGCCGTATTTTGATGCGAGCTTGACTGCATCATCAAGCGTCTGTCCAACAACAACGGTGACCTTAGCACCAACAACAAAGTTCCAAGCCGCCATGTGAGTGTTGCCCATGAAGCCAGTACCAACTAATGCTACTCTTAAAACTTGCTCACAATTAACGGGAAATAACTCTAATATTTAAATCCTAATACATCATGTGATGATAACACTCATCCGCAAAATAACTCTGTGTCTATATAAGTGATTCTATGAAAGAACTTGCAATTAATCTACATGACGGAGCTATAATAATTTTCATGTTTGACTAAAAATCCGAAAAGAGAAAGAATTAGGGGGAGGGCTGGTTGAATGGCGTGTTTAGTAGTCCGCGTTTCTTGAGGTAATTTTCGAGCCGTTGCTTTTTCCTTTGGATTGTGAAGCCCACGAGCCGGTAGAATTTCAGTCTGCTTTTTGCCCTGACTCCAATTTCGTATACATCCTTTTTAGTCTT
>CAKZUF010000001.1 GCA_937921685.1 uncultured archaeon | reverse complement strand
GCGTCAGTGAAGCCCGCCACATAGACGATAGGCCCCGTAATAGCTAGACCATACGCAACCTCTTTCCCAGATGGTCTTCATGCTGGCATCCACTCCCTACGCGAAGTTCTTTTGGGAAAGATATACAATAATTCCTTCGAGTAATCTTTACAATCTAAGAACCTGCTCAACTCGCCGGAATCTATCCTGCTTTGACAGTGGCGCCCACTGGAGAAAGCCACCTATTTTCAGTTCAAACTTATCGGAGCTCAGCCCTTCGCATGGATGCTGGCGGTTGAAGCTGAGAAGCTTTTCAGGATACCGGTTTTCCGAAGCCTCCTCCTCCGGCTGTGCGGATTATCAGAGTGTCGCCAGGCTCAAGCACTGTAAAATCTTTTGACCGTAGTCTGACAACTGTGCCGTCTGCCTTTCTGACTAAGTATTCGCTGGGGGCGCCGTCTCCTCCACCCATCAACCCCCAGGGCCTGTGTCTGCTCCTCTCACCAATTACGGCCACATGTATTTTGGCGAGGGCGGTGAGGCTCCTCTCCACCCCCATTCCTCCCCGCCACCTCCCTATGCCCCCGCTCCCATCCCTCAGCCTGTAGGACTGAAACATGACCGGATAGTAATGCTCTATTACCTCGATTGGCGTGTTGAGGGTGTTGGTCATGTGGCAGTGGATCCCGTTAACCCCATCCATCCCAGGTCTTGCGCCGCCACCGCCACCTATTGTTTCGTAGAAGGCCCATGACTTACCTGTCTCGGGGTGTATTCCACCCAGCATCAGGTTGTTCATGCTCCCGTGGCTTGCTGCGGGGATCCTGTCGGGGAGGATTTGGGAGAGAGCCCTGTAGAGGACGTCTACTATCCTCTGGCTTGTCTCGAGGTTTCCGGCAGCCACTGGGGCTGGCTTCACGGGATTGACTATGGATCCCGGCGGCGCCTTGATCGAGATGGTTCGGAGGAATCCATCGTTAAGCAGTATATCCCGGCTGAGCAGTGTCCTCAGAGTGTATGTGGTGGCCGCTGTGGTGACACCTAGCACCGAGTTTATCGGCTTATCCACCTGCTTATCTGTCCCTTCAAAGCTTACGTAAAAGCCTTCAGACCCGATCTCAACCTCAGCCCTTATGACAACATCTCTATCATCTAGTTCGAGATAATCTTCGCCGGCGCATCTTCCATGCGGCATCCTAGAGATCTCGGACTTGACTAGTTTATTTGTCCTCACAAGAATCTCTTCCACAGCATCGCTGAAGACGGGGTACGAGACCTTATCAATCAACTCTAGTAGTTTTTTCTCACCCATCAGGTTTGCCGCGATCTGGGCCCGCAGATCCCCCATAGTAACCTCGGGCATCCGCGTGTTTGACCTTATTAGCGCAACAATGTCTTCGATAATACTGTTACCTTTCATAAGCTTGACTGGAGGAATTATAAGCCCCTCCTGAGTAAGTGTCTCAGCCCTCATCGATATGCTTGATGGATCGATCCCGCCGACATCCACATGGTGTGCCTTATTGGCAACGTAGGCCGCAAGCCTGCCCCCGTAGAAGACCGGCCTGATAGTCGTTACGTCATTTAGGTGGGTTCCAGCTATGTATGGGTCGTTGACAATGTACATATCACCTCGGGAGGGCTCCACACCATGTTCTTCAAGATACTCCAGAGTGTTCCTGAGACCTAAGGGCAGTGAACCAATGTGGACAGGAATGTGCTCTGCTTGACCGATAAGCCTTCCTTCTGCGTCGAGTATCGCGCAGCTGTGGTCGGCTCTTTCCCTTATATTCGGCGAGTAGGCCGATTTCCTTAAGGCAACACCCATCTCCTCAGAGATGTATATGAGGCTGTGCTGGACAAGCTCAACCTCGAGCCTCATATCTTCTCCAACACCATGCAGCCGTTCTCGAGGACTCTAATCCTCCACCCTGGAGGCACAACCGTGGTAGAGTCGTATTCCTCGACTATTGCTGGGCCTTCAGACGAAAAACCAGCTGTAAGAGAATCCCTGAAATAGACACTAGTATCGAGCCACTCGCCCCCGAGGTAGGTCCTCCTCTCAGCTATCCCTCCGAAGCCGTCTGGAGGCTTAGAGCCCTTCAGGCCTGGCTTCACCCTCGTTATGATTACGTTCAACCTTGCAGCCGTGACCTCGACTTCTTCTCCGCCGTGCCTAAACCCGTAGACGGCTTCGTGAAGGTTTTCAAAGGAGCTTACCGCCTCACCAACCTTAAACGGTCTACCTACTCTGACCTCCAGCTCATAGCCCTGACCATGGTAGCGCATGTCCAGGCTTCTTAGAATGATTACGTCTCCGGTCTCTAGACCTTTCCGGGAGATATGTTCTAGAGCCTCCAGCTCCATATCGGAGAAGATCTTCTCAAAGAATTCCTCGTCCCCTGGTGTGAGGAGTTTTATGAACCCCTTCACAAAGGTGTAGCGGAAATCCGTCATCAATAGGCCTAGTGATGAAAACAGCCCCGGATGTGGTGGAATTATGACCTTTGAAATTCCTATCTGCTGGGCCAGCTCGGCCGCGTGCATGGGCCCAGCGCCTCCGAAAGCAACGAGCATGAATTCTGAAGGGTTGTATCCTCTTTCTAGGCTGACAAGGTGTACGGCCCTCGCCATCTGTAGGTTAACCAGCGTAATGGCTGCGGACGCGGCCTCTAGCATGTTTGAGCCGACCCTGTTGGCTACTGATTGCATGGCCGACTCGGCGAGGTCCTTTCTAAGCCTCATCTCTCCACCGAGCAGGCTTTCAAGCCTCCCGAGCAGAAGATTTGCATCAGTTATCGTCGGCATAGTTCCTCCCAAACCGTAGCAGGCCGGCCCCGGCACGGCTCCAGCACTAAAGGGGCCAACAATCAGGCTGCCCGACTCGTCGACATCGATTATTGTCCCTCCTCCTGCACTTACTTCGGCGAGGTCTACTGAGGGGTATCGAACCGGATACCCGCTCCCCTTAACCAGCCTGCCCATGTGAGCCCTACCGCCCACCTCAATCTCAGGGACATACAGGGGATGACCATCCACCACTATTCCGGCTTTAGCCGTTGTACCGCCCATGTCAAGGCTTATCACATTCTTAACTCCGAGCGCTCTTGCGAGTTCCGCAGCGCCTATGACCCCAGCCGCTGGACCTGACTCTATACACGCTACAGGCTTACTGATGGCCTCATCTACATCCATTAGTCCGCCGGCAGAGCTCATAATCTGGATGGGACAGACAATGCCCAGCCCCTCTAATGCCTGCTTGACAGCTGCCATATATTTCGCCACCACAGGCGCCAGTACCGCGTTGACAACCGTTGTGCTAGTCCTCTCATACTCCCTATGCTCGGGATCAACTTCATGCGAGGCGAATATTCTCGTATTGGTGTCTAATCCTTTTGTGAGATATTCTTTGGCAATCCTCTCGTTATGAGGGTTGATGTAGCTGTTTATGAAGGAGATAGCTACGGATTCAACACCATCACCCTTTAACACATTAGCTACCTCTTGCAGCTCTTTTACAGAGACTTCATGTAATACATTCCCTTTAGCATCAACTCTCTCCCTAACCTCTAGCCTCCTCTCCCGCGGGATCAGTGGTTCGGGTCTTTTATAGAAAATGTTGTAAAGTTCTGGCCTGTTTTGCCGCCCAATCTCTAGGATGTCTCTGAAACCCGCCGTAGTTAGGAGGGCGGTTTTCGGAACTCTTAAACCCAGCTGGCCCCTGAATAAGTTTGTACCTATAGTATTGATATGGATGACCATGTTGATGCTTGATGGAGGGGTTCTGCTCTGCTCTAAAAACCTCTTAACCGAGTTGATAAATCCTTCCTCGGGATTGCTAGGGGTGCTTTTCACCTTAACCTTATAGAGCTCCCCATCTACTAAGTCCACCGCCACCAGATCTGTAAATGTTCCCCCAACATCCACCGCAACGAAAAATCTGGGAGACACACTTTTCTTCAATCTCTATCTTGAGCTTGAGCTCGCATCTAGATTATTTAAAACTTTTTCCGCAGGGCTAGATGTAGTGTCGAATTTCACAGAGTCTATCTGCGGTCTAATAACAATAAGTCATTCAGATGTTATTGCAAAGGAGAATATAATGGAGATTTTGGCAGTCTCATAATATTTTTGGTGTGTTATAGAAATCTAATTGACGTAGAATAGCAATCTCAATTCACCTATAGTGGCGGTTCAGATATACTGTTGTAGGATACCTAGGGCTAAAAGATTGTGGGAGGTGGTTGAGGCTCTTAGGGTTGAACAGGATAGGCTACGCCGCCATGTCGCCTCAAGTTTTATTGAGTTGAAGCACGCTCTCTGTGCTACTTTTGAGATGTATGCTGCCTCTTACCTGGAGCTTATTCTTGAGGAGATAGGGTATCCGTCCACAGTTGTTGAGTGAAAGTTCTTCGTGCATGGTGATGAGGTTGTTGAGACAAACCTATTCTGTGAAGGGTGGCTCGTCGTTGGAGAGGTTATGGTTGCTGTTGAAGATGAGGTGGAGGCGGTAAGCGAGGTCTCCCAGCTCCTAATATGGCAGAAAACCAGACCTAACAGTCCTATTCATAGCAACGGCAACGCAGGAAGCCGCTGAAAAACTAAGGAGAGAGGCAGAAAAAACACGGATTCAAGCAGCCTACAAGAAGGGACCATACATCCCAACCAGAGATCGGAGATCCTCTCAAACCCAAAATGCAGACGAAAACCCCCGCGAATGCGTCAAAACCAAAGATATTTTACAGCGTAAAGACATGAATACACATGCCAGCTAGAGTCGAACAAATAATCCCAGCCCTCAGAGCCGCACTAGCCACACAACTCGCATACAAATACAAGCTAAAGAAAAGCCACATCGCAAGGGCCCTCGGCGTCAGCCCGGCGGCAATAACACAATACATAACCGGCTCCCGCGGACAACGCCTAGCAGCCTGGGTACAGCCGGAGGAGATAGACGCACTGGCCGAACGAATCGCCAGAAAAATCACACTAGGCATGATCGAGTCAGCCACAGCGGAGCTCACATCTTTCCTCAACAAACTCATAGCACCACGCGCAGCCCAGCTTCCCGCAACAGGCACACGCGTAGACGCCACAATAATCAGTAAGCTAGCCGAGCGTGTAACTTTAGAGGAAGAGGCGGCGAAGCGGGCCCTAGACCTCGCAGCCAGCGCAAACTCTATACTCGCTAAAATGATACTAAAGCAGATGGCAACAGACAGTATACGACACTCAGAAATACTCACCACACTGATCCACATAATAGAAAACAACGAAGACACAACACTACCCAGCGAAGACATAGCACTAATAGCAGAAATGTACAGATTCGAGGACGCGGCAGAAGAACAAAAACTCTCAGAACTACCAATAACAGAAATAAGCCCCGCTATCA